>JAJXZA010000221.1 GCA_021780285.1 Planctomycetota bacterium | reverse complement strand
TGAATATCGCCAGCAATACCCCCAGCCCCACCTGAAACAGAAGTTTCTCCCACGCGAACAGGCCATCGCGGCTGCCGGGGTTACGCCGCTTCTGCGTTAACTTCAGCCAATCGTCAACACCGCCTACCGCCCCAAGCCATAGCAAACACAGCAACCCCATATCAATATAAAAGTTATCCAACCGACTGAACAAAACCGTTGAAACAACAATCGTGCCCAAAATCATGATGCCGCCCATCGTCGGCGTATTCGCTTTGTCCTTGGTCTTGGCGTTAAGGCCGGCGTGATTAAACTCCGGCACATCGCCCAGCTTTTGCTTGATCAACCAGTTAATCACGCGCTTGCCGGAAATCAGCACCAGCAAAAAGCTGAATAAAATGGACAAAGCCGCCCGAAAAATAACCAGCAGCAACGGCGTTTGCCGGTCAATCCAGCCATGGTGCACCATCCATTGTGCCAACAAATACAACATACAACATACTCCTGCCCGCAAAAGGCCTTACCGCTCACCGCGCCTGGCGCATCGTCGCGACCGGCTCCGCCGGCTCCAAAGCCTTCAGCGCGTCTTCCATTCGCATCCCCCGCGAGCCTTTCAGCAAAATCAATTCGTCTCCCTTTAACAACCCCTTCAGCAAGGCGCCAGCCTGCCCGGGTGAATCAGCCTGCTTGCTCGCCACCCCCTGCCTTTGTGCCTCCTCGGCAGCCAACCGCATCTGCGGGCCTACGGCCACCAGCAGGTCTATTTGATGTTGCGCTACGCATCGGCCAATCTCGCGGTGGCAGGTCTCGCTCGCAGCACCCAGTTCCAGCATGTCGCCGAGAATCGCCACCCGCCGCCGCCGCCCCGCCGGAAAGCGAGCGAGCACCTCCAACGCCGACGTAACGCTTGTCGGGTTTGCGTTATACGCATCATTAATCACGATATGCTCACCCATGCGCTGCGACTGCAGCCGCATCGGCGCCGGCTTCAGGCGAAGCAATCCCTGCGAAATAAGTTCATCATCCAAACCCATGCGGCGCGCCACGCCTATCGCCAGCAGCGAGTTTATCACGTTGTGCCGGCCCAACAGCGGCACCGTAAACCGCCGGCGACCATTGAGCGAAAACTCAACCCCCTCCGGCTTTTCGACAATTTCCGTCGCCTCAAGCTCCGCTCCCGTGCCGCCATAGCCCACCGTAAAGCGGCTGATACGCGACATGCGCAAGGCCTCTACCAGTTCGGGCGAATCATTGGGCATAAACAGCACCGCCCCATGCGCCACATGCCGCACCAACGATGCCTCCTCACGCGCCACGCCCGCCAAATCACCGAAAAATTCCAGGTGCTCCATTCCTACGCTCGTAATCACCGCTATGTCCGGCTGCGCCACCAACCCCAGCGACTCGACTTCGCCCGGTGAGTTCGTCCCGATCTCCACCACCACAAACTCATGTTGCGGCTCAACCGCCAGCAGCGTCAGCGGCAAACCAATGTTGTTGTTAAAGCTCTTGGGGCTGGCATATCCCGTAAACTTGGTGGACAGCACCTCATAAATAATTCCCTTGGTGGTTGTCTTACCGTTCGAGCCGCCCACCGCTATCACACGCGTGCGCCACTCTCGCCGTACCGCCGCCGCCAATCTATTTAGCGCCTTCACCGTGCTGTCGGTCGCCAGCACGGTCACGCCCACCCGTTCCGCCTTTGCCAGCAAGTCCGCCGATACCTCACCATCAAGCACGATGCCAGCGGCGCCGCGGCCTATGACATCCGACAAAAATTCACGCGCATCAAACCGGGCGCCCTTGATTGTAAAGAACAAATCCCCCGGCATCGCCTGCCGACTATCGGTGCATATACGCCCTGTAAAGCCAATCTTCCCGCGCGTGAGCCGCCGGCCCAGTGTTACGCGCCTTATCTGATCAAACGTCCATGGCTCCATACCCGCTACACCTCCACCATGCCCGCCCGCCGCGACTGCAGCGCGGCCTTCGCCTCGGCCACATCGTCAAACGGTAACTTTGTTGTCCCCACAATCTGATAATTCTCATGCCCCTTGCCCGCTATCAGCACCACATCGCCCGCCCGTGCCGACTCAATCGCCGCGGCAATGGCCGCACGCCGCTGCTCAACCACCCTGGGACGATGGCGCTGGCTAAAGCCGGCCAAAATCATATCAATAATCTTCGCCGGGTCTTCCGTCCGCGGGTTGTCACTGGTTACTATCACTTCATCGGCCAGCCTTTCCGCAGCCGCGGCCATCTTCGGTCGCTTGGTCACATCACGGTCTCCCCCGCACCCAAACACACAGATAATGCGGCCCTGCGTCCACGGCCTTATCGCCGTCAATACGTTTTCCAAAGCGTCGTGCGTGTGGGCATAATCTACAAATACCTGAAATGGCATATCCGCACGCTTTTGCCCCGGCACGGTCACCGGCTCAAGCCGCCCGGGAACACAATCCAGCTTTTCTAAACCGGCAACCGCCGTATTTACGTCCACGCCAACTGCGCAAAGCCCGCCCAACGCACACAGCAAATTGTACGCGTTGTGCCGGCCCACAAAACCCGTTTGCAATTCCACCGCAGAGCCGAAAGGATGTTCAATTTTCAGGTGCATCCCACCCGCATCCATTCGAACGATATGTCCCAAATAATCCGGCGACTGACCCACTCCTCGTTGGGTTGAACCACCCGCCACGCCATATCGCCATATACGTGCCTTACAGCTTTGCACCATGCGGTCGCTCCACGCGTCGTCCGCATTCACCACCGCATAAGCCGACGAAGCCAACCCCTCAAACAACAGCGCTTTGGCTGCGGCATAGTTTTCCATCGTGCCATGATAATCAAGGTGGTCGCCCGTTAAATTGCTGAACATCCCCACCGCAAAGCCAAGACCCGCCAGACGCTGCTGATGCAGCGAATGGCTGCTCGCTTCCAGCACAGCATATGAAAGCCCATTGCGGCGCATGCGGGCAAACAAATCGGCCAACTCAATCGGGCCGGGAGTTGTCATGCTGCTTTCCGCAACCACTGCGCCATCATCTGTTTGCACCGTCCCTACCAGGCCGCACCGTTGCTGCGCCGCCGCTAAGCCCGCCCGCACCAGATACGTCGTTGTTGTTTTACCATTCGTGCCCGTCACCGCCAGCAGCCGCAGCGATGCCGCAGCATCACCCGCCATGCGATGGGCCAGATACCCCAGCGCCGCAGCCGCGTGCGCCACCTCCACGCCCACAACACCCGCCGGCAGTTTCGCCGCCTGCAGCGTCGCACGCTCCGCCGCAACTGCAACCACGCCCCGTGCAACCGCATCGGCTACAAATCGGCCCCCATCCGCCCGCACGCCCGTGCGAGCCACAAACATATCACCCGCCCGCGCCTGCCGGGAATCTTCTATCACGCGCTCAATTACCGGGTCCGCCGCGCCATGCACCGCCAAACCCGCCAACGGCAATTCTGCTAATAATTGGCTTAATCGCATTTTACAACGCTTTCATTTTTATCGGCGGGCTGCCGCACCCGCCCGCCACCTTAATGTGACAATCCCTTGAGCTTCTTCATCTCGGCTTCTTTACCCCACCAAGGGTCGGTCTGCGGCCCCTGGTCGGGCGGCACCTGCATATACAGCAGCGACTTTTCCAAAATTTTCGAGCACGCTGGCCCCGCCACCGTGCCGCCAAAATGCCCCAAATGCGGATTGGGCTTGTGAACCGCCACCACGCAAATTAACCGTGGATACGGAGTAGGTCCTCCGGCGATAAATGTCGCGTTGTATTGATGCGCGTGGTAACGATCCGCCCCCGGAATCGCCAGATTGGCTGTACCCGTTTTGCCAAACAACCGGTAATACCGCGAAATCGAGTATTGCCCCGTTCCACGAACCATTACCTGTTCCAATGCGCCGCGCATTTCATGGCAAACGTGCCGCGAAATGATTCGCCGCCACTGCGGCGGGCCGGCCAGTTGGCTCCATTCATAGACCGGGCCACCCGGCGCCTGCACCGCCTGCACAATTTGCGGCGTCGGCAAAAGGCCGCCGCTCCCAAACACGCAAAACGCCCTCGCCATTTGCAGCGCTGTAACCCCCACGCCATAACCAAAGCTTGCCGATGTCAGCGTGCCGCGAGTCCACTGCGCCTCCGGCCGCACCAGACCCGGCGAATCGCCCGGCAACGCACAACCCGTCATCCGCCCAAAGCCAAAGGCTCGCACGCCCGACGCCAGCAGCGGTATGCCCATCTTCCACCCAACCTGCGTCATGCCGATGTTGCTCGAATGAACCAATATGTCCGTCACCGATAATTCGCCGTAGCCGTCAACATCCGTTATCAGCCGGCCCGTCGGGTCGCGATACCTGCCATCATGGCAATTGAACATTTCATTGAGCGTCACCACATGATGCTGCAGCGCCCAGGCAACATTAAACGGCTTGAATACCGAACCAGGTTCAAACGGATCGGTCACGGCTCGATTACGCCAATATTTTTCCGGCGTGCTTTGATAATTGTTCGGATCCAACGGCGGATAATTCGCCATCGCCAGAATATCCCCATTGCGGGGGTTCATCACCACCGCCGAGCCGCTTGCCGCTTCAAACTTGCTGCAGGCCTTGTCGAGTTCCTCTTCCGCAAAGCCTTGAATCGTCGAGTTAATTGTCAGCCACACCCGCATGCCGTCGTTCGCCGGCTTATAACCGTGTTTGTCTATCCACAGCGCTCGCTCGGCTGCGTCTTTTACATAAACCAAATCTCCCTGCCGCCCCACCAACAGGGCATTGAGTTGGTTTTCAAGCCCCTGCAGACCGGTTTGCGAGTTAGCAAAGCCAATTACCTGCCCCGCAAAGCTCCCCAGCGGATACACCCGCCGCGTGGAGCGGTCAAACCGAATGCCGTCCAGCGCATGATAGTAAAGTTCGGCCTCTCGGCTGTGCCCATGGCGAATATCCGCCATTGCTTTCCTTTGAAGCTTGTTTCGCAGCGCCGCAAACCGCGCATAAAAAGAATAGTCCACGCCGCGCTTAAGCCACAAAAACCTTCGCAGCGAACCATCTTTATAATACAGATGCGTCTTGAGCGTCTCCATCACCTGATCGGGTGTGCAGTTAAGCAGCGGTGCAATGGTGCGAGCCATCAGCTCACGTGCTTCAACGGCATCATTGCCGCTTAACGCATTAAGCTTGCCCTGCGGATCCATAATGTAGCCGGGATCAGCATACATGCTGTAAATGCGCACGCTGCCAGCAATTAAGGTCGAATCACTCGTGTAGATCGAGGCTCGCCGAGCCATAATCGCCACGCGCGCCACATGCTGGGCACGCAGCTCTTGCAAATCGGCCCGCGTCACATGCGTTTGCAGCCATCCCACCCGTCCCAGAAGCCCGACCAGCAATGCCGCCGCCGCCAGCAGCACCAGGCTCGATAGCCAGTTTGCACGCCTTAAAAGATTCAGCATACTTCCCCTCCCAGCATAATCTCACCCAACGGGCCACGGGGTTCAGCCCCGAGGGCCGCGCCGGTCAGCGGCAACGTCCCGGGGGCCGCTGGTCGCACCGGCTCCGCTCGCCAAACGTCCATACTCGCCGCGTGCGAAATCCTCTGCATCACGGCCCTCCCGATTGCGAAGCATCACGTGAAAACGAACTCAGAGGTACCGGCGCCACCGCCGGCTGCACCACCGGCCCATTCGCCGCCGGCTGCGTCGCTGACACGCCCTGCCCGCCAGCCACCTGCGCCGCCGATGTCTGCCGCGCCAGCCTGCGCGTAAGCGTCATCGTGTTGGTATTGGCCGCAATTTGCGTTTGCTGATCCCACAAGATGTGTTGACGCGAGAGTATTTTGCTGTACAGATGAGCGCATTGACTGGTCAAATTAATCTGCTCTTGCCGCAAGCCCAAAAGAGCCGCCGCCATGAGCAAAAAGCCAATCATCGCTGCTATAAGTTTCAACATGAGGGCCTGCCATCCCTGCAGTTTGCCCCGGCAGCGCTACGGAATCCTTCCACAGCAAATTTCGCCGCCGACATTTTAGAGCCGCTGATAGTATATCACGCTTTTGCCACAAGCAAAGCAAATTTCTACAACAATACAGCCGATGCAGGCGGCGTATTGGGGGTAAAGCTCAATGACGGCTCCGAGAGCGCCCTGATCGTGCATGAGAGACCTGGTCATTACCGCTTCGTGTACAGCCCAACTGGCATACACCAATAACTGCCTGATCCCGCAAATGCGTAAGCGACCCGTCCTGATACATTTTGCCCAGGACTCCGCATACAGTTCGTACGGAACGTACGTCGCCACGCCCGCAAGGCCCACATTGCAGCCTGCCTCCAAAATCCTAGCACCAAGAAAAAATACCAGCCAGGTATCCGCGTTGGGGGTGCTTTGGCGATGATAACAGTCGCGTGTAGAATCATTTCGCGTCACGCTTAAAATGAGCTTATAAGGAGAACCGCTAATGTACTCTTCCGATGCGATTCAGGATGACCTATCCAACAAGGCCCGAGCCCCAGTTAGAAGGCCCGCCCCGTCTAAAACTCGTTATTGGCTGCGCACCCTGGGCCTCGGCATTTATATTCTAATTATCGGCGGTCTGGCTGCCTTCGAATACCGCCTGGCAATTGCCATGGTGGTCATTGCGCACATTTTTATGCAGACGAAGCTTGGTCGCCTCGAGCAAAAAATTACCGATTACGCCAAGAGGTTAGGGGCGATAGAACGACTTCTAAGCGAGCCGCCGCCACCCGTGGATGAGCACGTTACCCAATAGAAGATGGCCAAACCTGACAAAAAAGCGATCGCCAGATCACACGTCAAATAATCTACCAACGTCGAGACGATGAAAATCAGATTTATGCAGATTTTCTAACGCAGTGTCGGCCAGGGTGCTAGGCAGTGCAGCCATCGCCGGAACATCGCGCTGGCACCAGCATTATAATATCGAGGGGTGGTTTCCCTTGATGCAAAACAGCGCCCTTCCAACTCCGAAACCACGGGTATTTTTGGAGAATGCGCCGCACCGATCCATTACACTCTTACCCATCTCAGTTCGCCGCGGCATCGCCAGCTTTGGCCTCGCCTCCGCCCGGCGGCGAAATCAGCCCCAGCGCTCCCAACGAAAAAAACTGCACTGCGCCGCATTGATTGCAGATAACCGCTGCCGCCGGCATGCTCGTTCCAGGGTATTTTACTTCGCCCGCCTCTTCATAAACCGGCACCGCAATGGGCAAGCCATGAATCATCTGCTGCCCCTTCTTGCGGCATACCGCACACTCACCCTCCAAGCCGCGCTGCTGCAGCGCCTGCGCCACCGCCGGAACGTAATTTTCAAACACCGACATCGTTCACATCCTTCAACAATATAAAACAAACCTACTTGGGGCCGGCGGCACCAATCGCGTCCGCCAATCCTGCCACGCGATTCGTCATCGTATAAACCGCATCCGCCCCACGTTGGGTATTAGCGCCCAGTTAACATGATTGCTTATCCTGAAGCCCGCCGGCCAATACACCATAAATGCTTTGCCCAGCAGGTACCTCTGCGGCACCACACCCAGCGGCAGGTGCAAATCGGCCAAGGCCGGCTCAACCGTGTACCAATAGCGACTGTCGCCGCTGTAATTAGAGTTATCGCCCAAAGCAAAATATTGCCCTGCTTTGAGCGTTATCGGATGATTTTCACAACCCGTCCCCGGAAAGGTAACCGTCGGATTCGCCGGGTCCGGCCGCCGCATCTGCGTGTAGTAAATATCTCGCATCAGTTTCACATGCCGCAGCACCGCCGCACCGGTAACATCTATATAAACCCGCGGCACCTCCGGGCCACTTTGCTTTTCCAAGGCTACAAAATCGGCGGCATCGTTTCGCGTCCATTTCGGCGAATATTGTAACACCAGGCGCCCATCCAGCCAGAAACGCACCTGATGATCCACATTGCTCATGGCCACCGCATACGGGTGGTTGGGCCGCAGGGGGCCGATGTGCTTTACGAAGTCGCATGCGGCCGGCGCGATCGTATTAAACCGCTGCGGCTGCTTCGCCCATACGCCCAGCGCCAGCGTACCATCATGCAAAAGCGCTACACGGTAGCGATTATCAGCCTTGCCTAAAACCATGCTGATGGAGCCATCCGGCGAGCTTGAGGTCCATACCGTGCGCAGGTACAAATCGCCCACCAGGTCTCGCCCACGCACCAGCGGATCCATCACCGAATCATCATACCCAATGTTGTTCGTGAGATAGCCGCTGCGCTGCTTAAAAGACAATCGCCCTCGCGTGTCAGGTTGCGGCGCCGCAAACTTGATCACCGGTCCGCCTGTGGCCCAATCACCGGCATACTGATGGCTTACCACCCCCACCCAAGGTGTTGTCCATACCGAATCGTTCGGGCGCATTTTACCGGCATCTGTCGGGTAATAGTCATTGTCGTAAACCAGTTGCAGCATTGCCTTTTCCACCGCCGGGGGCTTGCGCGCAATTAACCCGTTGACAAACACATCCCCATCCACAATTTCAATAGTTTCGCCCGGCAGACCGATCAGTCGCTTGATGTAGTTTTCCTGCCCCTGCATCGGCTCTTTAAAGACGATTACATCCCAGCGTTTAGGCTTGCTGAACCAGTACAAATACCGCATCACTAAAATACGATCGCCGTTGTACACATACGGAAACGCCGCCGTTGTTGTGCCGCTGTCGTCACTGTTAACCACCTGCCGAAGTTTATAAGGATCAGGCAACTGGCCCCGGTCTATCTGTACCACATTATGACAGTTCGGACATTGCAGATTGTTGGCCACGGCAATGCCATAGGGGTCCGTCAGTTCGCCGGTGCTCATGCGAAGCATTTTCCATTCGTTGGGGGCTACTCTGGCCCATTGCTGATCCACATTCGCATCAACTGAAAACTGATACCCGCATTTGGGACATATCACACGCACGTGAGCACCGTTAAGCGTCGGCGCCATCGAACCTGTCGGTATTACAAACGCTTCTACTAAAAATGTGCGCCCTGTAAAAGCGAGAATCAGCGCAATAATGATTGCTTCGAGCGTTTCACGAAGACCTCCACCACGGCCATAGCTCGAACCACTTGGCGACGCAACAGTCGCTGAACGATCGGCTGCCGCAGAAGCGCCAGCCAAGCTGCCCGGCAGCGTCTGGCCCGCAAACGCTTGCCCAGCCGATGAACGCGTCTCCGGAGCCGATGGCCCCGTGCCCCTCGCATCTGCTCCTGCAGCTTCGCCCGATGGCATTGCCGACGAACCAACCAGGTGCGACGGCACGCCCGAGGCCTCAGGCCGATTAAGCAACGGATTGTCTTCAGGGTCTATATTGCTCACAGGCGGTCATTCCTTTTGTTAACGCCGACACAACCACCAACACGCCGCCATCGCAGCGCCGGGGCCTCACAAGCCGGCCTCTTAATGTCCCAAGCCCATGGCCGCCTGGGCGGCGTCCATAACCGCTTCCGAAAGCGTCGGATGGGCATGAATGGTCTGGGCAATTTCAGTTTTAGTGGCTTCAAGACGCTTCGCCAGCACCAGTTCCTGCAATATCTCTGTTGCCTCAGCACCCAGAATATGCGCGCCCAGCAGTTCGCCGTACTTTTTGTCGAAAATTAATTTGACGAATCCATCGGTCTCGCCAATCGCCTGCGCTTTGCCATTGTTGGCCAGCGCGTAGCGGCCCACTTCGTACTCAAGGCCTTTTTCTTTGCACGCTTTTTCCGTAAGGCCCACGCTCGCCACCTGTGGATAGCAGTAGGTGCACCCGGGCACAAGTCCATAGTCCATTTCGCGGTCGCTGGCCTTAAACATGTGTTCCACCGCTATGGTCGCCTCCAGGCTCGCCACGTGCGCCAGCCATGGCGGGCCAATCACATCGCCGGCGGCATATATGCCCGGCACATTGGTCGCAAAGGTCTTATCCACCCGAATAGCGCCGCGTGCTATTTCCGGCGTCACCGCGGGGGCAAAAAGATTTTCGACATTGCCGGTAACACCCACCGCCAGCAGCACCACATCCGCCTCAACCGTGGCCGATGTTTTATCCGCCTGATTCTGCAGCACCGCCTTGATGCCTTCTTTATGCACTTCCACTTTTTCGGTGCGGGTGTTTGTTCGCACCTCTATGCCGCGCTGTTTGAAGATTGCTTCAAGGCGGGTGCTCACATCGGCATCTTCAATGGGCAAAATCGTCGGCAGCATTTCCACAAGCGTCACCTTCGAGCCAAACGCCTGGTACACATACGCAAACTCAACGCCAATGGCGCCAGCGCCGATAATCAACAGCCGCTTCGGAATTTCCGACAGCACCATCGCCTCCCGGCTGGTGATAATACGCTTGCCATCCGGCTTAATGCCCGGCAACTCGCGGCTGCGCGCGCCGGTGCACACAAGAATGTTTGCCGCGCTGAGCGTATCAGTTACTTTGCCCGCCGCATCGCGAACTTCTACAACGCCCTGGGCCGGTATAAAGGCCGTACCCGTAAACCGGGCGACCTTGTTTTTTTTAAATAAAAATTCAATGCCTTTGCTCAGGTTGCCCGCCACCCCGCGGCTGCGCTCCACGATCTTCTGCCATTGCAATCCCGCTCGCTTCACCTCCAGGCCGTAGTTGGGCGCTACATGCTCCATCTGATGCATCAAATGCGCATCTTGTATAAGCGCCTTGGTTGGTATGCAGCCCCAATTCAAGCATATACCGCCCAGCTCCGATCGCTCCACACAGGCCACGGTTTTACCCAATTGCGCGGCCCGCACAGCCGCAACGTAGCCGGCCGGGCCGGAACCGATAATCACCAAGTCAAATGAACCACTCGCCACGCATTAAGCTCCTGTTAAACCTATTATCCAACCTCTGCCAGGCAGAGAAGCAGATTGTATGCGATGCCCCGGCCATAGCAAACAAACCAAAACCCTTGGCGACACCGCATGGCGAAATCATAATTAGTGTCCGGTCCTGCTATTAGCCTGGCTCTTCCCACGCGGTTGAATGCAACAGGTGCGGTGATCACGATAGACACCCTGAGATGGCAAACCGCCGTTGCGGAACAAATTAACGAGGCCAATACGAACGATAATGCGTCTGTCCGACAATCCGCCTGTGACTATTTTTGATTGGGATGAGGCAAAAACTACGCCCCCACTACCCTGACATTTTAATACGCTTGCACCTTGGCAGCCGATAAATATTCGGGGCACTTGTGTATTTACCCCAGCGTAGCCATAAGGGCCGGGACCTATGAAAACGACCAGGCGGGTTGTTATATTTGCGGGACGCGTTCAGGGCGTTGGCTTTCGCTATACGGCCTGTGAACTTGCCAAGCCGTTGCGGCTCGCGGGTACGGTTCGTAACCTGGCCGACGGCACCGTAGAGTTGGTCGTCGAAGGATACGATCATGAAATTGACCAACTCGTGCGCGACCTGCGAAATCGCTTCGCCGGTTTCATTCTGAACGTTCTCCAAACAACCGCCTCACCTGAAGGCCTTGCCGGCCCCGTAAAAGTGATATACTAGCCAGCATTGGGCCTGTGGAAGTGCGGCGGAGCCTTCCCGGCGGCCTGCGGACAATTGGAGTGTCATGTGAAGCGTCCTCACTTAACGTACCTGCTCATTTTGACATTTGTGGTGCTCTTTGCCGCCGGTGCTTATGCGCTCGAAAGTCATGCCTTCACCCGCGCTGAGCAACTTACCGGCCTAAGCACGCTGGCCGGCAAAGGCAACAAGGGCGGCGCCCTGCACGCGGCTAACGTCGCGGCCAACTATGCCGAAACTCTCCGCTACTGGGGGGCGATCAGTCTGACCATAGCCGCAGCCATAGCCCTGCCGGGCATCGTAGAGTATGTGCTGCTGCAACTGATGGGCTTTTCGCGCGTAGGCGCTATCGCGCGAGTTACCTATTACGAGGCTATTTTTCAGCCGTTTACGATCATCGTATTTATACTGTGCGTGGCGGCCATTGTTATTACATCGTTTGTGCCGTTCAACACCTTTGGCGAAGACACCAAAATGTTTCGAGATGTTGCGCTGTCGTTCGCGCTGATGTTCTCGTTGATTATCATGGTCTTCGCCACCGGCAAAGTCGTGGATGAAGAAATCGAAGACCGCACCATGCTCACCCTCATGAGCAAACCCATCGCCCGCTGGCAGGTGGTGTTGGGCAAATACGCGGGCATTGTTCTCTTGATACTCGTGGTGCTGGGCATTGCCACCATGACCGCAGCTCTTGGTTCTTATTTAAGATTCTTTTCCGATAAGCGTATAGACATTGCGGTATCGGGCGCTCATGGCAAAGCGCTGCTCTTCTGGGATAACCTGCGCGGTGTTATTGCATTGCTTCCGGCATTTGTGCTGCAGTTTGGCGAACTGTGCACGCTGGCGGCTATCAGTATAGCCATCGCCACCCGTTACAGCCTCGCACTCAACATGACGGTCATTGTGCTTTTGTACATTGGGGCGAATCTCACGCGGTTTGTTCCGCTGCTGCACCTCGGTCAGCCTTGGCAGGGCCTGGCTGTGTCGGCCAGCTATTTGCTTCCGTATTTAAGCAATTTTGATTTGAACCAATGCCTGGTCTACCGACCATTTACCGTAGGCCAGCACTACGTCAAGGGCGGCCCCACATTATCGCAGATCTGGCAGTATGTGGGCCTTGCCTGCGTTTACAGCGTGCTCTACATCGGCGGTGCACTGGGCGTTGCGATGGCCATGTTTCGCAACCGCGAGCTTACCTGAAAAACACGCTCTGCCCCGCCCCACGCACGCAATACAATGTTATCTAAGCTTGATCGTTGGACTTTTGTCCGACTTGTTGCCCCAATGTGCGCTGCCGGCTGGTGCGCCAGGGGTCTGCCAATAAATCGGGCGTCGGGCCATGCCGAATCATACCAAACGGCATTTGCACTACAAAAACATGGGTTATGACGATGAAATATCGCGTCACGCCAGAAAAATTGGCAGACCCTGCGCCAGTTACTTTGGCTCTTTCAGTTGCTCGGCCTTGGGAAGGTCGCGCAAACTTCCCAACCCAAATACTTCCAGAAAATGCTTCGTGGTGCCATACAACATGGGCCGGCCCACCTCCTCCGCTCGACCGGTAATCTTGACCAGATTGTGTTCCATAAGCGAGCGAATAACTTCGCCGCAGGCCACACCTCTAATAGCCTCCACGTCTACCCGCAAAATAGGCTGCTTGTAAGCGATAATCGCCAGCGTCTCGAGCGCGGCGGGAGTAAGCCGCCCTTCTTCCTTCTTCTTCATCAGCCGTTGGATGTATTCGGAATACTGCGGCAAAGTAAGCAGTTGATACCCCCCTGCCCGTTCTTCAATGCGGTACGCGGCCTCGCGCGCGGCATAGTCACGGTTTAGCTCGTCTACCGCGTCGCGTACGGGCTTGCTGCTGTCCAAGCCTACGGTCTGGGCCAGCTTACCGGCACTTAGAGGCATATCCGTCGAAAATAAAATCGCCTCCACAACCTGCCGCAGCGGCATCTGTTCAGACAGCTCAACTTGCGAAGCCGACACCTCGGTTGGCGCTGCAGCATCTGCGGCCTCTAGCGCAACGGTGGTCTGAGCAACGTTTTCTGCGGGGGCGGTGGCTTGCGTTTCGTTTTCCATAGCTAAGAATCTAGCCAACTACGGCCTTGGCGTCCAGCGACTTGTCGCCAGCCGCCCTCAAAACGGGTATAACTTCTCAAGAAAGCCCGCTCTGTGGCGGCGCCAAAACCACATGGTTGTTCAGCAGGAGCCTTATGTCTAACGCATCGCCCAAAGCCGCAGAATTTAAAATAATCGAACGCAATGGCCGCCTGACGGCTTCCAGCGGCAGCCCCTGGGAGCCGAAAATCGGCTATAGCCGAGCCATAAAATGCGACCGGCATATATATGTGAGCGGCACCGTCGGCATTGAACCAGACAAAACATTCAATCCCGACGTGGCAGCGCAAGCCCGCCGGAGCCTGCAAATTATTAAG
Organism: Planctomycetota bacterium; assembly: GCA_021780285.1. Taxonomy (GTDB): domain Bacteria; phylum Planctomycetota; class Phycisphaerae; order WQYP01; family WQYP01; genus JABEVB01. The sequence goes on along the minus strand of JAJXZA010000221.1, from coordinate 943 downwards.
TCCGCTCTTGAGGCTTTAGATGCCAACCTCTCCTGCGTAGTTATGACCCGCATGTACGTTACCAGCATCGCCGACTGGGAAAAGGTTGCAGCGGTGCATGGCGAGTTCTTCGGCAATGTGCGACCGGCCACGGTCATGGTGCAGGTTGCCAAGCTCATTGATGATGCCGCCCTGGTAGAAATAGAGGCCACTGCGGTTGTGCCGTAAGCCGCGATCTGGCGTAACCCGGTATTTTTTAATCGCTAAGGAAGCCAATAAATGCTGCCTTCAAAAGCCCGATCCGCTACCCTTCATAATGCCGCGATCCATAAACCCTTAAAGCGGGTGAACATTTTCTTGCTTCTACCGATTCTGTTATTTGCGGTGCAACCGGCACTGGCGGCAAGTCATCCATCCCAATCTGCCGCAGCCACACAGGCGGCGGCAAGCTCAACGACCCAACCTTCTGCAACTACCAAAGTTCAGTCGCATGTAAAAAAGATCATCGCACCAAAGCCCCCCTCTCAAGGTACGCTGCTCGTAGATGCCGCAGGGCATTTAGCTGTGTACAAGGGTGTGGTCACCAATTTATTTGTTTTTGACAAGGCCCAGCCAGGTTGGCCCAAATCCATGCGAATATTACCTTCTGAATCGCTGGAACTGATGCAGTACGCCGCGCCGCGATATCCGCATGTTGCCATCAGCGGGCACATTATGGTTTTTGAGCATACGCGCTATCTTTTTGCTTTGCCCGACATCAGGGTAGTTGGCGCGCCGGCCCGCCATGGTAATACCGCCGCTGCACCGGTACCGACAACTGCTCCCAAAAACCCGGAGGTGTTGCTGCGTTCACTGTTGTCGCACCGTATTTCGGCAGCGGTGGAATTGCCGGCAAACCTGCACGGCCCCGCCATGGAGGGCGCAATTTTGCCCAACAATATCGGCAAAAATGAATTTCCACTTT
>JAJXZA010000233.1 GCA_021780285.1 Planctomycetota bacterium | reverse complement strand
GTGGCCGCTGTTTAAGGCTTCAGGCCGTGCGCTGAAATTTGACGGCTTCACCCGCGTGGCGGGCACTTTTGCCCGGTTTGATGATCAGATTCTGCCAAACCTTTCAGAAAAGCAGCCGCTGGCGCCGTTGGATATATCACCCAGCCAGCACTTCACGGCCCCGCCGCCGCGCTTTTCGGAAGCGAGCCTCGTCAAAGCGCTGGAAACGGAAGGCATTGGCCGCCCGAGCACCTATGCGAGCATTATTGAAACCATCGAAAAGCGGCAATATGTTGAAATTCGGGATCGGCGCTTTTTTGCCACGGACCTGGGCGTTAAAGTCACCGAAAAACTCATCGAAGGTTTTCCGGATTTGATGGACCTTGGATTCACGCGCAAAATCGAATCAGAACTGGATCAGATTGAAGAGCAGCACCGCGATTGGATTGAAGTCATTCGGTCATTTTACGATCCGCTGGCGCGCGACCTGGCCACTGCCGAAGAACGCATGACCCACGCCCGCGCTGAGGCAACACCCTCGGAATACAAATGCCCCAAGTGCGGCGCGATGATGGCGTATAAACTTTCCAAACGGGGAAAGCGGTTTTTATCGTGCTCGCGCTACCCCGAATGCGACGGTGCCATGAACGTTGACCGCGAAGGCAAACCGCAGCCGCTGGAAATTACCGACTACAAGTGCCCCACCTGCGGCAAACCGATGATTAAACGCACCGGGCGCTTTGGGCCTTTTTTTGGCTGCTCAGGTTATCCGGAATGTAAAACCATTCAGCAGGCGGACCGCAAAACCGGCCTGCCGCTGCCGCCGAAGCCTCCACCCAAACCTACCGGGCTTACCTGCCCGCGCTGCGGTAAAAAGGAATTGGTGGTCAGGGGCGGCAAGCGCGGCGAGTTTATCAGTTGTTCGGGCTATCCGAAGTGCCGCATGACGCTGCAGATAGACAAACTGCCCGAATACCTGCAAGCCAAGGAAGCAGGCCAGTGGCCGACACCCGAAGTGCAGGCCAAAGCCGCCGGCGCAAAAGGTGCAGGCAAGACCGCGGCCAAGGCTGCGGAGACAGCTGCCGATTCACCTGCAGCGTCCAAACCGGTCAAGGCCGCCGCCAAAGCATCGCCCCGCAAGACCGCGGCGAAGAAGACCGTTCAGGCGTAACAATTGGCCGCATGGCTTGGTGATGATTCGGGACCATGCACGGCTCAAGCGGGCCGTCGCGCGGCCCGGCTACGCGCCGGCGTGTTTGTGTATGGACATTTGCAATTGATGGAAATGCGCGCGTAGCCGCCGGGCGCGACCCGGCGCAGCCGTGCGGATGCATCGCGTGTTTCACAACTCAAATGGTTTGACAAAACTCCAGCGCTGCGGGCGAAGGCCTGCTTCGACCGGATTATTTTCGACATATTTTATGGTCTGCGGCATATCACGTTGCGCCAGAAACACGCACCACGACCGGGCCGCCCACATGGAGGGGCGTTTGCCAGATCCTGCCCAATGCTGCCTTGGGTACAGGCCCAAGTCATACAACCTCCGCGTGGCCGCGTACTTGAGATGCCCGGCGATTCCCTCAGCGCGCCGCAAATGGCGCTCTACTACCAGATGCACATGATCGGGCATGATGGCGCAGGCATAAATGCAATAGTCTGCCGTGTGCCCGGCGGCCGCAAATGCGCGGGCGATTTCCAACGCCTGTTTACCGGTAAAACGCACGCTTGGCGCTTTGAGGTGCTGCTTCATTGCCAAGCGTGCCGCACGGTCGTGCGGAACCGCCGCCACCGAAGCATGGGTGTTTACCCTGGCGGCCGCTCCACCAAAGGCGAATAGCTTGCGTGAGCCTACGTAAAGCGACCACGAACCGCGCGGGTCATTGGGCAGCCAAAAGCCGTAAGCGGCAAGAACAATGTGATAGGCCGCGACGCGCTCGGGCATGCGACAGGCTCCGGTGCGTAATATTTGAACGACATACGCTCCGCTGCGTACGCCATGCGGTGGCTGCTGATGGATAATTATATGCAGGCTGTTTGCTTTGTCTAAGCATAGCTTGGCCTGCGCCAACGGGCCGTCGCGCGGCCCGGCTACGCGCTGGCGCATGGCGAGATGAGAGTCCGAAAAACGGCCGAACAGGCATCGCGCGTAGCCGCCGGGCGCGCCCCGGCGCTGCGACAAGGTGCGGCGCCGTTGCGACTTGCGGAGCGATAGGGCTTTGCGTCGCACCTTACATCGTTGCGATGAGCGAATCTAAATAGACGCCGAAGCCCCAGTCGCCGGTGTAATTGTCAATTTTAACCACAATGTGATTGTCGCCCGCCCGCAGTTGGATCGGTATGGCATCTTCGCAGGGCGTAAATGCGCGGCCAATTTCATGCTCGTGTACCAACGCACCATTCAGCCATATTTTGATGCCGTCGTCACTGCCGCAGCGTAGGGTTGTTTCGCAGGCACGGCCGACGGGCACGCACGCCCAGCCGTAGGCGATGGCCCATTCATGCCGGCCAACATACTGCGAGAGATTCACCAATCCGGAGGTGTCGGCCTCAACGGCAAGCCAAGTGCTCGCGGCCGGCTCCGCTGGTGAGCCATTGGGGTTAAGCCAGCCGCTGTGCTCAAGCGTCGTGGGCGCAGCAAGCGAAAGCTCGGACCCATGCGGTGGAAAAAATGGCCCCATGAGCCGCCATTGTTTTATGGCGCCGCGCTGCAACCGTTCTTGCTCGGCGCAGCGCCGGGCTTGTAGTTGCTGCAAATCAACGGCAGGCAGATCGCGGCGGCTTGCAAAGCCAAAACGGGCGGTCTTGATCAGCGGCGGTAAAAGCGTCCCGTGTGCGGCGATAAGCTCATCGCACAACTGCACAATCTCATCCAGCGATAACGAGGCCGCCGTGAGCGGATCAAACGCCATCGCCTGATAAACGTAGTCGCGGCGAGCGTCGAGCGCCGCCCGAAGAAATAGTTCCTGCTGGCTGATATGCGGCTGAACGTACGCAACAAGCTGCGGCGGCAGATGGCCTACAGGCTCAAAACGAAGACCCCTGGCATCCACCAAAGTGGGCGCTTCGACGATGGCATCTGCCGGCAAATTGGCGATGGCAAGGCCATTGGGCATGTTGCCATAAACGCGCGCCGGCGTCCCGCCCAAAAGTGCGCGGACGATATCAGCACAGTATTCACCGCTGGGCTGATGAGCCAGCGGTTCAAAGGCAACTGATTGCTGTCGCATCTGCTCAAACTCGCGACCGGCTGCGTCGCAGCGGCGCAGATACTCGTCAATGGGGATGTTATGACGGGCGATGGCCTTGGCGCCATGGGGGATAAACCACGGATTATATTCGGCATTGTGTTCGCTGGATTCGGTTACAAAATAGCCGAGCAATTTGAGCAATTCGAATCGCACCTTGTTGTCGTTGTACACGCGCGGGTTATGCAGAGCCTGTAACAATCTCGGATAGAGGTCGTGCCCGTCTCTGGCAAGCGTTAAAAAAAACGCCATATGATTGATGCCCGCACAGGTGTAGGTAATGTCGTTTGCATCTTCGCCAAGGTAGCGGGCCAATACATGCAGGGTGGATTGTACGCTGTGGCAGAGGCCCACGGCCCTGGTTATTCCCAAGGCGTTAATGGCCTTCATGTTCATGCTCATGGGGTTGCTGTAGTTAAGAAGCGCAGCGTCGGGGCAAAGCTCGCTCATATCGCGGCAAAGCTCCTGCAGCAAAGGCCAGGTGCGCAAGGCCCGCATGATGCCGCCGGGACCCGTGGTATCGGCAATGGTGAAGTTTAGGCCATATTTACGGGGTATTTCAAAGTCCACCAGCGTGCTGCCAAACCC
>JAJXZA010000247.1 GCA_021780285.1 Planctomycetota bacterium | reverse complement strand
GCATGGAGAACGGCACCACCAACGCCTACGCGCTGGATACCCTGCAGGAGCGCGGCGTCATGTTTGTTAAGCCCGGCGACGATGTATACGAAGGCATGATTGTCGGCGAATATAACAAAGACACCGATATCCCCGTCAACGTCTGCCGCGAGAAAAAACTCTCAAACATGCGCACCACCGCCAGTGATAAAAATATCATCCTCAAGCCGCCCCGCGACATGTCGCTTGAGCTGGCGCTGGAATACATTGAAGATGACGAGCTGGTTGAAATTACCCCCCAGACCATTCGCCTGCGAAAGCGATACCTTAAGGAAAATGAACGCAAACGCATGAGCAAAGCCGCCGAAGCGGAAATGGCAGGCTCCTGACACCAGCCACCGGGCGATAAGGCATGAACCGGATAGATGTGCACAACCACTTTCTGCCCGCCACCGACGATGGCTGCAGCAGCATCGCCGACTCGCTGGAGTGCATCCGCGCTTTTGCAGCGCTCGGCTACAACCGTTTTTTTCTTACGCCTCATACCGGTGCGCTCGATTATGGCGATATAACGCCGGCACTTACACGCACGCGCGTGGCGCAACTGCGCAAAACCCTCGCCGCCGAAAATATTCACGTCGAACTGCGCCCCGGCGGCGAACTGCGGCTTTCGCCTGAAATTCTTAAACTCAAAGACCTTGAGCGTATCCCCACCTATGGCCACAACACAAACTACTGTCTCGCCGACATCTGGGAACCCGACTGGCCCGCCTGGGCCGACGCCTGCGTTGACTGGTTGCAAAATAAGGGCCTGACGGTCATTTTAGCTCATCCCGAACGCATGGCTGCGGTACGCCGCAAACCGGCTCTGATGGATCGGCTTGCCCAACGCGGCTTGCTGTTTCAGGGCAATTTGGGGCCGCTTGGCGGGTCTGAAAGTAAAGAAATTCTGGGTCTCTCCGAACGCTTCTTAAAAGAGGGCCGCTACTTTATGCTCGGCTCCGACTGCCACCGACCGGACCATCTTTTCAACCGAGTCCGCGGCCTGCGCCACGCCGTCACCCTCGTTGGCACCGACGAAGTCAACCGCCTGACCATCACCAACCCCGGCATATTGTGGGTATAAACCGCAGCAAAGCGCGAGAAGCCTGTCCAACTAATCGCTGGCTGCACCCTCGGCAAGGCCGTAGTAACATCGGAAACCGCATAAGATAAATCCACCACTACTGACCGGGACGCTCCCTATGCAGCAAGTACCGGGCGGCCGAGAAGCGATCTCGCGGATAAAATGCCCCAACTACACCCGCCCTCTCAGCGATTAACGCGCATTCACTCCCGGCCATTGCCATGATAGAATCACGAATTATGTAGTTTAGACAAATGCGCGAGGAAGACGCCATGGCTAAAGAATACTCTCCCTTCACACCCGGCGTACCGGTTCCAATCGAGTTTTTCGTCGGCCGCGAGAATGAAACCACCGAAATTGTCACCAAAGTCGCAAAATCCGTCGCCAAGAAAACGCTCGAGCGGGTCTTCATCACCGGCGAGCGAGGCATCGGAAAGAGCTCGCTCTGCCGGATGGCTGTACGAATCGCAGAAGAAAAGCACGCGGTCATCGGCCTGCATGTTTTTCTGGGCGGTGTAACCTCGCTGGAAGAAATGGTACGACGTATCTTTGAGCATCTGTTGCAGGAAAGCCGTGACCGAAACTGGTTTGACGGCGTCAAGAGGTTTTTGGGCAACCATATTAAAGAAGTCGGCCTGTTCGGGGTATCGCTCGCATTCGATGCCCCGCAACGCGACTTGTCGCAGGCAGTTAGTGATTTCGGACCCAGCCTGCGGAAACTCCTGAGCAGTATCGGCCCGCAGCGTAAAGGGCTGTTGATTGTACTTGATGACCTCAATGGCTTGGCGACTTCCGCTGCTTTCGCCAATTGGCTAAAAAGCCTCGTTGATGAAATCGCAACCGGGCGAGAACTATTACCTCTAACGCTGGTCCTTGCCGGCCTTCCAGAGCGCCGCAGGCAGTTGCTTGAAACACAACCATCACTTGACCGCGTTTTCGACCTTATTTCAATTCGGCCGTTTGATGAGGCCCAGACCAAGCAGTTCTTCCAGCAGGCCTTCAACAAAGTAAATATGCGCATCACCCCCGAGGCACTTAACGTTCTCTGGCAGTTTTCCGGCGGATATCCCGTATTCCTCCATGAGATTGGAGACGCCGCATTCAAGGCGGATTCCGATGGCGCCGTCGAAAAGAACGATGCCCTAAGCGGGGTTATCTCAGCGGCAAAGGTCATCGGAGCTAAATACATCGAGCCAAAGGTCCTCGACGCTATTTGGAGCACGCGATACCGCGGCATCTTACGAAAGATTTTTCCGATAGAGCCTCCGCACGAATTTACCCATTTTACCAAGGCTGAACTCATAAAACGCCTTTCATCAGAAGAAGCCAAGGTGTTGGATAATTTTCTTCAAAAGATGAAACGTTTGGGCGTCATTCATCAAAGCGCAGAAATGGGCAAGGGGCACTACCAATTTACCAGCGCGCTTTATGCTCTTTTTTTCCTGCTTCAGGCCGCACCGCAAAAAGCCGCGGCAAACGCATGAAGCTGCCATCAAACCGCCCGCCCGGTCGTGTGCCATCACTCCAACATAAATGAATTGCCCATATTAGCCAACAGATTCAGATCAACCACGGCCGCGCTGATATAAAACCCGGCGATCCGCCATCTGCACCGCCCCCACCCCGCAGCTACGGTTTGCCAGCATATTGACACGCTACGCCTATCTGCGGGTAAAATAGCCTTGCAACATTTGCCGAGGCTGGCTGTTTGGCCATTGTGCCGTCCGCTTAGCCTTGAGCGTTGCAGGCGAAGGCATCGCCGCTTGCCGCGGCGGTTGTTTGGTGAGGTTGTTTATGTTTACAAAGTTGGCTGCCGTCGGGTTTATCACAAGTTTACTGGCGTTGACGGGCTGTCAAACCGTGCAGCGCGTCAATATTCCTCCGGCCAGCGATCAGGCTGCGTATCAGCCCCAGCCGTACAGCAAACCGCTGCCGCCCGATGCCTACGGCCCACCCACCACGGGCAACCCCTACGGCACACACCAGGCGCTACCCGATGAAGCTGCTTATGTGCAGGCTTACCAGGCCCAGCGCGAGCCGCGTGTTATGGTGGTCATTGTTTACCCCAAGGTGACAGCGCAAGGCTACAAAAAGCTGCCGATATCTGATACTGATTATCAGGCCATACAGCTTTCCACCATAGACTACCTCAACGCCAACGGTCAGGTAGACATTCAAAGCCCGGATTTGGCCAAGCAGGTGCTCGATCGCGAAAGCTTTTTGCGCATGCAAAATGGCGACCCCGCTGTTCTGCCGCTGCTTAAGCATCAGCTTAATACCGATGTGGTGGTGGAAATACAGGCCTCGCCCACCGCGCAGTCGTCCAGCAGTCAGGGAGCGGTGCGGCTGCTCGCCCAGGCGCTTTCCACCACGGACGCACGCATTTTAGGCGTGGCCTATGTGGATATGCCGCTGCCGGCATCCAAAACCAATATCAACATGTACACCGGATACCTGTCGGACAAAATCATGCAGAAACTTGCCGCCGTATGGAACGGCAGCCCCCAGGCATTTAATCCCATTACTGTGCGCATCTACCATGCCGCCACGGTGGATGATGTGCTCAAGATCAAGCACTTCGTCCAAAAGGTGCCGGGCGTTACCCGCGTTATTGATCGCGGCATCACAGGCAATACGCAAACCGCCTACGGCCAGCTTGCCGTACAGTACAGCGGCTCACCGGATGATTTTTATTCGGCGCTGAAGCAGGAACTCGGCGTTTCAACCGGGCTTAAAGCTGTTGACTTGCAGAACAACACACTCGACCTCGACATCACCGGCCCGATGATTCTTAAAACAACCACGATTACCACAACCCGAAAAGTTCGTACTGAAACCGACACAACCACCAAAACCGTCAACAGCAACCCCATAATGCCTGCGGGAAATGGGCAGTAACAGGTGAGACACAACCGGCATATTGGGCGGCCAACCGCCCTGGATACCGGTAATATTTATCGCATTGGCCAAGGGGAGTATTCACCATGAATGTTCAACCGTCTTCTCAAAGAGTCACCTCAGGCAACTGGCTACGGCGGTTGTTGTTCGGCAGAACCAGCATGGTTGCGGGCATATTGGCCGCAGTACTTATGATTGGACTTGCCGGCTGCGGCCCCATCGTACCCTTTGCCGACAACATGAACCCCTACCCGCAGGTGCACCTTACCAACTGGCATTACCTGGGAAAAGTTGTTGTCAAAGAGCCGGTTCCATCGCGCGTGGGCGACGGCCAGCTTGATATTGTGGTGCCCATTCGCAACCTCACCAGCCACGAGCTTTATCTCGAATACCAGTACCGCTTCTTAAACTCGCAGGGGGTGCAAGTGGAGCAAACCTCCGGCTGGAATACCATTCGGGTACAGGCCTACGGCATGGCGCAAATTCACTTTACCAGCCTCACCGCTCTGGCCAACGACTTTGACCTCGACATACGCCCGCTGCAGTAAAAGTTATTGAATGTGGTAATAATATCGAAGCAGCATCACGTCGGCGCTAAGTGGAGCTGGCTTGCTGTTATACGCCCGCAGCTAAGCATTTCATAATCTGCGCCGGACTGCCATAACACCTTCATGCCATCAGCCATATAATATCGTCATGCGCGAAAACGACCTGTTACATTGGCTTACGCACAGTACCCGGCCGGATGCCGCGGTACCGGTGCCCATCGGCGATGATATGGCCGCGGTTGCAATTCCGCCTCATGCGGCGGCAGGCTTGGCGCTTCTAAAAATTGATCAGGCGCTCGATGGCGTGCATTTTAACCTTGCAACCTGCGGGCCTGCGGCGGCCGGCCGTAAGGCGGTCAACCGCTGCCTGTCAGATTGTGCCGCGATGGCCGCCGCGCCGGCGGCCATTATGGTATCGGTCGCGTTGCCGGCGCATATGCCCCTAGCCGCCGCGCAGGCACTGCTCACCGCCTGCCGCAATGCCGCAGCCGAATTCAACTGCCCGCTGGTTGGCGGTGATACCGCCATTTGGCAACAACCGCTGGTCATCACGGTTTCAGCTCTGGGCTTTGCAACTCAACGCCCGGTGCAGCGCCGAGGCGCGCAACTTGCCGACGCCATTGTAGTGAGCGGCAAGCTTGGAGGCAGCATCCTGGGACGACACCTGACGTTTACGCCGCGCATCAAACTGGCCTCGCTTCTGCAAACCATCGCCCCGGTTCACAGCATGATGGACCTTTCCGACGGCCTTGCCGCCGACTTACCCCGGCTCGCGGAAGCTTCGGGCCTCGGCGCAATTGTAGATGAAGCAAAATTGCCAGTTCATCCCGACGCCATACAACTTGCCAAACAAGATGGCCGCAGCCCGGCTCAGCACGCGCTGTGTGATGGTGAAGACTACGAACTTCTTTTTACGCTAAGCCCGCATGGCGCCGCGCAGCTTCCCACCCACCTTGCCGACGTGCCCCTGACCATCATCGGTGAAATGACCCGTCCGCCGGAACTTTATGTGCGATCGCCCGATGGCATGCTGCAGCCATGGCCCGTCGGCGGCTTTGAGCACCGGGGAACTGCACCATGACGCGACATTTCATAAGTCAATCGGTTGACGACACGCTCGCGCTGGGGCGCCGCCTCGGCGAGCTTGCCCGACCGGGCCAGGTCATAGCGCTTAATGGGCCGCTGGGGGCGGGTAAAACGCAGCTCGTGCGCGGTATTGCCGCCGGCGCCGGCGTTGCCGACGTTTCATTGGTAAGCAGCCCCACGTATGTGCTGTTAAATATCTATGAAAAATCGCCGCAACTTGCCACAGCCAAAACCGTATACCACCTCGACGCTTATCGCATTGCATCGGCGGATCAGTTTGCGGCGGTCGGTTTTGAAGAGCTTATTTGCCAGAATGGCCTCGTGGTACTTGAGTGGGCGGCCCGCGTACCGGAGCTATTGCCCGCCGATTTTCTCACCATCACGGGCGAAGTCACGGGGCCACAATCACGCGATTGGCTGCTTACAGCTCAAGGCGAGCAATCGCAGCAATTGCTTATGCAACTGATACCGGCATAGCGACAATTCAACAAGCGACGCAAGCCCGGCAAGCCGCCTGTTTACCGAAGGCTCCAGCTCCGTCATATCAGGGAATGGATAACTCAACGGCAAATGGCGCCTTTTCCGGAACCGCTATCGTCTTGCGCGACGTCTTGCCCGCGAGCCGCACCTCGGCACTATAGTGCCCGCCGGCCGACAGCCAGAGTTTCACGCTTCCACGTACCGGCAAATCGGCGATAAGCCGCCCCTGGCGATGCAGCACCAGTACGGCGGATGTTGCCGCTTTGTAGCTGCCGGCGATGCGCACCGATACCAGTTGACGGTGGGCATAATCTGCCGAGATGTCATCCGCATAAACCGTATGATCGTTTAAGTCCCAAACCATCGGAAACCAGTTGCCGGGCGTCAGAGGCTTTCGATTGAATACAGCGGCATAAATGCGATGGGCATAGATGCCATCAATAAGCTTCATGCGAGCGCCGTACGCGAGCGACGCATTAGCCAAAAACCATGTTTTATCCAGCGGCGAAACTTCCGATGCCCCCAGTACATGCCACTGCCCATCCCATATTTCCACCCAGGTATGATTACCTGCGTTGTTGCCATTGGCATCCCCCCGATGAACGGCCCACATGGGCGTACCTACAATACGTGCCGGCACCCCCACGCTGCGGCAGGCGTCTACCAGCAAAATGGAAAGCCCGGTGCACGAATCGTAGTGCGATGAAATAGACTGCGATGGGCTTTCGTTGGGAATGGGACGCTTTTGGGCGTTGTAGCTCACATGAAACAACGGGAAGATTGCTTTGTTGAGTGCAAGCGCCGCCGCTCCCGCAGAGGTGCAATGGGATACGAGCGGTTGGCATACGGGCATCAACCGCTCACGCCAATTGCCGCGGGCTTCATCCAGGTTGGCATAAGGCAGCACATACTGCAGAAAGACGCGCTTGGGTATATGGCTACGCCAGGGGCGCTCCGCCATCGCCTGATACGCCAGAGATACATCTTTAGCCAAATAGTCTCCACTGAGCGTTTTAAGATCATGCAGCGGCATGTTGCCGATAAGAAACGACAGCGCCGAACGCTGATCTGGCGGTAGCAGGTTATACCCCGTTTGTAAACTTGCCCGATTAGCGCCCGCCTTGGCAAGGGCGCAAATTGCCTGCGCCCGATACCGCAAGGGCATCTGCCGTATAAAAGCCGGGGGCTTGGGCTTATAAAATACTACATCAAAGCGGTCGCCGTACATATCGCCGCAACGCGACAAAATCGTGCCGCCGCCCATTTTCAGCCGCACCGATGCCGACATCGCCGCGGCCGTACATACCACAGTGCCGGCACTGGTTTGGTATACCCCGTGCAGGTTTGAGCCATCCACCAAGAGCACCTTCTTGGAGTGCGGAATCGCAAATACGGCCACCGCATGAGTAAGCTGCGGTGAAAATGGCACAAGATAATGCCCGGGTGACAGCCGCTTAACCTGATGCCATTGCATAGCGCGGTTATTACCGCTAAGCACCGCAGCATAAGGTGTCCAAATAAGGACTGGCCCTTTTTGTAGTTTGTGCCGCAAGCGGGCAATCAGGCGATCGCGTTCACCCTTTTCAAATGATACGAGAGCTGCAAATTGAAATTGATGCGTTTGCGGGTTGCGACCGAGCAACACTATTGGAATGCGGTGCGTCGCCAACGAAAAATTGGACCCGATGAGGTTGGTGACTCGATGGCCGTTCCAAACCATTCGGCCGGAGTCAACCATTTTACTCGTCCACGGCGCCCAGCCGTAATAGCCGCCATAACCCGTGGAATTAAGCGGGTCGAAAAACGTCTTCCTTTCAAACGCGGTGCGGTTAGAGTTGGTAATGGCCGGACCGGGTCCGTAAAAATAGGTAAGAACCGAGCCAAGCGCATTGTACGAGCATTGATCAAAGTGCCATACGAGCAGTTTTTTCTGCGCGGGTGTGATGGCGCCGGCGCCATCAGCCCGTACCAATCTGCCGGACAGAGCCGCCAAGGTTATAAACAGAGACGCTAATGTACTGTCCCTAACGGACGTTTACAGTTGCTGGCCGTCATGGTTCGCGGAGCACACGGCGTCGATAGCCCGCTTGGGCCAGAATATTTGAAAAAACTGTGAAGTGCATATCGTAAATCTTCCTCTGGGACACTACACTAAAATCCAATTTATTCTTCTGAAGGTCGGCAACATGAATCCCTCTAAAATAGTTCCGAAATTGACGGCACATTGCCGAAAACAGCCCGTTTAAGGCCGGTACAGACCGCCATAACCTTGGCGGCAAATCAACGGGGCCGGCAGCGTGAAAAACGATAAAAAGATGAATCGTGAGATATTCATGGCCAATGGGTAGAGCCGGAATCGAACCGGCGACACATGGATTTTCAGTCCATTGCTCTACCAGCTGAGCTATCTACCCGTACGCTGGAATCCAATAAATTACGGCCTTTGCAGGCAATTAGCAAGCGCCAAAACCCAGGTTTTTATGAGGGGGTCTGCCAATAAATCGGGCGTCGGGCCATGCCGAATCATACCAAACGGCATTTGCACTACAAAAACATGGGTTATGACGATGAAATATCGCGTCACGCCAGAAAAATTGGCAGACCCTTTATGAGGGGTGTAAATGCTTCGGGCGACAGGCCGGATGGGATTGCATCAGGCGGCGTTGGCAATACAAAAAAGGTCTGGCTGCTAAACTGTTGAGGCAGGGATGCCGAAATCCCGACAGCGCAGGAGCCAACTATCGGGTTTGAGGCAGGGATGCCGAAATTCCGACAGCACAGGAGCCAACTATCCGGACTATCCGGCTCTCCAGTTCCTGCGGCTCGCAGGCCGCACTGCGCTTGCTCCAAAGCCCATCTTGCGTTGGGATATAGCACATGAGGCCGACTCGATTACGTAATGCCGCACCCGCCGATGCCGAACATGGCCGCATGCGGCCCATCGTCCACAACGAAGACCTGCCCTGGGTGCAGCTTCGCAACGCCAATTTCAGCGCGGTGGTGTTTCAAAAAATGATCGGCCGAATCGCCCCCACCGCCCGCAATGGTGATTTGGTGCGGGTGTACGACCGCGACGGAACCATTTTTGGAGCTGGCCTGCTCAACACCCATTCACAAATCGCGCTGCGAATGCTCAGCTATGACGCGACTCCCCTGGATGAAGGCTTTTTACCCACACGTCTCGCTGCGGCCATCGCACTGCGGCAAGACATACTGCGGCTTAACGCAACGAGCGAGGCCTGGCGCGTCGTACATGCCGAGGGCGACGGCCTGCCCGGCCTGATTGTAGACCGCTTCGGCCCGTGCGCTGTGGTGGAACTGTTTTCGGTGGCGATGCAGCGCCGCATAAAACAAATTCGCGAATGTCTGGTCGCCCAGCTCGGTGTCGAACATGTACTCTTTCGCGCTGACGAACACATTCAGCTTGCCGAGGGCTTCAAACTCCCGGCCTTGGCCGCCAACCCGCCTGAATCGCCAAGCCCCGCAAGCACCATCATCGCCGAAAACGCCGTACGCTTTCAGATTGACCTTGCCGGCGGGCACAAAACCGGCTTTTTCTGCGACCAGCGCGACAACCGCCTGGCCCTCACCCGCTTCACCGCCGAAGCCGACGTACTTGATATGTGCTGCTACAGCGGCGGCTTTGGCATTTATGCCGCCCTGTTGGGCAAGGCCAAACATGTAACAGCCGTAGACCTCGACGAAAACGCCATCGCCCTGGCCCGCCGCAACGCCAACCTCAACCGCATTGCGCCCAACCGCTACGAAACCGTTCATGCCGACAGCTTTCCATACCTGCGGCAAATGCAGCAGAACAACCGCATCTACGACGTTATTGTGCTCGACCCGCCCAAGCTCATCGGCGGGCGGCTGGAGTTTGCCGAGGGGCGGCAAAAATATTTCGACCTCAATAAGCTGGCGCTGCCGTTGATAAAACCCGGCGGCATTCTGGTAACGTGCTCATGCAGCGGCCTTGTGGACATGGCGGAGTTTCAGAATATTGTGCGCGGGGCTGCCCGCAGCGCCCGCCGCCGTGTGCAAATCATTCAAGCCACCGGGCCGGGGATGGATCACCCGGTTATGACCGATTACCCCGAGAGCGGCTACCTTAAATGCCTGTGGTGCCGGGTGGTGTAACAGGCAAAGCCGGTCGTGCCATGGGACATTAGATGAGCCGGCTTACATGGAGACCTTGGCATTGCACACTGTTGTAATTTTATTTTTTCCGTAAGAGTTATCTGATGGACAGCCATCGTGCAGAGGCCGCAGCAGGCACACGGCTACGACGATTTTTCAACGCATATTTCACCGCAGAGCTACATACAACGCCGATATCTCTTGTGGGCTGCGTATTTGGTTGCACACAAAATAAATCCACCCCCGTAAACTCCGCGTTCTTGGCGTCTCGGTGGTGAATTTCATTCTTCCGATCTGCGTTCATCTGCGCTATCTGCGGTTACCCTCACCCATCGCAGCCGCAAGCCCTACTTTGGCGCACCAGTCGCGATAGGCCTGCGGCTCAATTTCGCTGGGCTTTATTTCGCTGCGACCGCCCCAAAATACGTTGGTATACGCTACCGGCATGCCCATGACAGCAAGGTGCTTGTCTATGGCGGCTTTGTGGTCCAGCAGCAGTTGCTTGTCGCGCCCATGCGCCACACCCATGATGTTGACATTGCCAAACTCGGGCCCGCCCTCGCGCCAGTACGCATGCGTCATAATATGAAACCGCCCCACCTGCTGACCTGCCTCAATTTCGCGGCCCGCCGGCACCGCCCAATGAAACAGCGCGTTGTATTGCGTTACGCGCTCGCCCGTGGCCAGCGGCTTAACATGCTCTAAAAAAGTTGAGAACCTGCCGATAACGCCGCGTTCGTGCAGGCTGCCCGCAACTTGCAAAAATCGTTCGTAGCTCACGCCGGCCTCGGCAGCGCGCGGACGCCACATATCCTCTCGCAACTCCTGCGGTGCAAATTCGCGTTTCAGTGCTACCAGCACGCGCCAGTCTTCTTCATTGAGCTGCACTATTTCGGTATCGAGCACTTCGGCGGGCACCTCGGCCATGCTGCCAGGCTCTATGCCGCGGCGGCGCACATGGCCCACACCCAGGGCAAACAGCCGCTTGGCGGGCATCATACGATAGCCCTGCGCCCCGGTCTGCCGCATTAAAAAATCACAATGACTCTGCATCGAAAAACCTTGCGGAACCTTCAACGTCGTCCACAGCCGGTAGCAAGCCCCAATCGTCTGGCCATCGGTAGAGCGTATAACCACATGGCCTGAAAACGGGTCCTGCTTGAACATGTAGTCAAAAGCAGCATTGAGTTTTTCCGGCTCGATATGCCACGCAACCAGCGCGCCCTGGGCCAGGTTTGTGGCCAGCAGCGTCTGGCGTATGCGCCGAATAACGCCGGCGGCCAGCATAGCCCGCAGCCGCTCAATTACGGTGTTGAGCGCCACGCCCGAAAGCTCGCTGATACGCCCCAGCGGATCGGGCACAAAGCCGGCGATCTGGTCTTCTGATACACTCAAAATTTGCGCGTTAACTGGGTCATCCGTTTTAATCGGAATATTTCGCTGTTCGGGGTCGGTGGTCAGGTTGATACTCATCAGATCAATGTCCCGCAAGAAAGATTAATATTTGGAGCCATCATGGCGAACATGCACCATGGGCCGTGCGTCGTCGGGCGTTAGCACATCGCCGTCGGCGGCAATGCCGACATACAGCAGATGATCGCCGCCGAAGTCGAGCACCCTGGGGCGCTCGCAGCAAACATAGGCACACGCCTCGGTAAGCACCATAGCCCCATTGGGCAAATGCCGGGAAGGAAGGTCCTTAAGGGCTGCCGCATCTCCCATGAATGATCGGCCCGCAAAGCGCCGCAGCAAGGCCCGATCGCCCGCATGACAAATGTTGAGCGTAAAACCGCCTCCGTGTTCTATGGCTTTGCCGATGGCCCGATCCTTATGCACCGCTGCGCCAATGCAAATTGGCTCCATGCTTAACTGCTGCACAAACGAGACCAGCATGGCGCACATCTGCGGTCCCTGCCCCGCCGTAAGAACAAAAAGCCCGCTGGGTATTTTGCCTACCGCACGCAGCATGGGCATGACCGGTTCTACAGTGCTGTCAACAATCATTTGCCACCCTTCCAAAATTGTCGTTTCATCCACCGCTCTGCCGGCGGCCCTGAAAGCATTATAGAGCGAAGGACAGGTTTTTCGAGCATAACTTAACTGGAATCATTCGCGCCCTCGGCACTATACTTACATGGTCGCCATGCGACATCGCTACGGTTGAATTTCGTAAACGGGCGCACGGCCCAGGCCATTGCCTCCGCTGAAGGTAACGATTGACTGATTCATTGACACTTTATGTTCTTGCTGTCATTTTCATTGCAACGCTGGTGCGTTCCACGCTCGGGTTTGGTGAGGCTCTCATTGCCATTCCCCTGCTTGCCCTGCGTCTGCCGATTATCGTGGCGGCGCCGCTCGCCGTAATGGTATCCGTGCTTGTTGCCACTGTTGTTGTGGCACAAGATTGGCGCCATGTGGAATTGCGCAGTGCAAGCAGCCTGATTGTTGCTTCGCTCCTGAGCCTTCCGCTCGGTTTTTTACTGCTGGTAAAGATTGACGGCCATATCATCAAAATTATTCTGGGCATGGTTATCATTTTATTTTCGGCCTACTTCCTGAAAGGTGGGGCCAGGCGGCATCTTCGTAAAGATCACTGGGTATGGCTTATCGCATGCGGTCTGGTCGCAGGCGTGCTTGGCGGAGCTTATGGAATGAACGGCCCGCCTCTGGCGGTATACGGCACGCTGCGTAAATGGTCGCCACAGCACTTTCGCGCAACACTCCAGGGATATTTTCTGCCGGTAAGCCTGATCGGCCTGGGCGGATACATTGCGTTGGGGCTGGTGGACTGGCAGGTTTTGCGCTACTTCATTTTATCGTTACCCGTATTGGCTGTTGCGATTGTGCTCGGCCGATTCATTAATCGTCGGTTGAAGGATCACCGCTTTTTTGTCATCGTTTACGCTGCCCTGATCATTGTGGGCTGCATGCTTGTCCTGCAAGCTGTCGTTCAACCATAACGTCGCCAAACACAGGGCGTTGAAGAAGCCTGCAGCAATTCGTAGCGGTGCTGCCCGTGCGTATTCGGCCGCTACGCCTGAAATGGCACCAATATGGCCGCGCCGGATCGAACGCCGCTGGTAATACAACGATCGAGTACGCCTGCTACAATAAGTTTAGCCGTGGCGGCACCCATGACGCATAGCTCCAAAAAATCGGCCTTTTATACATAGGAGTCCAACACATGAACACTCACACCCCTGATGAATTACACCCCATAGGTTTTATTGGTTTGGGGCGCATGGGTACAGCTATGGCGCAAAACCTGCTGCGGCACAGCATTGCAATGCGCGTATATAACCGTACGGCCGCCAAGGCCGAGCCGCTGGTGGCCGCCGGCGCCGCACATGCCAAAACACCCGAAGATGCCGTAGCGGCCGGCGGCGTTGTACTCACCATGCTGGCTGACGATGCCGCGGTCGAAGCGGCTGCGTTTGGCCGCGCCGGCTTTGGCCCCCGTTTGGGCAAAGGCGGCGTGCACATTTCTATGAGCACCATCGCGCCGGCCACCGCACAACGCCTCAGCGACCTCCACGCCAGCCATGGCAGCGTTTACCTCGCAGCCCCTGTATTCGGACGGCCTGATGCGGCAGCCGCGGCCAAATTGTGGATATGCCTTTCAGGCGACCCTGCGGCCAAACAGCGAGCCAGGCCACTGCTTAACCTCCTTGGCCAAGCCGTGCTCGATTTTGGCGACTCCCCGACGGCCGCACATGTAGTAAAACTATGCGGCAACTTTATGATCGCCGCTGCCATCGAGGCCATGGCCGAGGCCTTTACCCTGCTTGAAAAAGCAGGCGTCAACAAGGCGGCTGCGGCCAGCTTTTTGTGCGAACAGCTTTTTGCCAGCCCCATTTACCGCAATTACGGTCGGCTTATTGCCGATGTGCACCACAACGAGGTGCTCTTTGAACTTATCCTCGGCCTTAAAGACATGCGACTGGTACGGCAAACCGCCGACACAATGCACACACCCATGCCGCTGGCCTCGCTGGCTTTCGACCGGCTGCAATCGGCCGCAGCAAAGGGCCGCGGCGGACTCGACTGGACCGGCCTGGCGCTGGGCGCTCGCGATGATGCCGGCCTGCCGAGCTAAACCAACCGCACATTGAATGTACGGGCCAACATCGCTTTGGCGGCCATAATTGCATGCTTCGGCCCGCCGGCGCGTTGATTTTCCGGCGTAATGCTCTGAAAATGCCGCCTATGACAATGGAATTGTGCGTGTTGGCAAGTGGTTCGTCGGGCAATGCCAGTGTGCTGCGCACCCGCGCCGGCTGCATGCTCGTGGATGCCGGCCTTGGCCCGCGCACCACCGCCCGCCGCCTTGCCGACACCGGCGTAAGCCTTGCCGACATCCGCGCCATTTGCCTCACCCATTTAGATACCGACCACTTCAGCCCCAACTGGTTTGCCACCATCGCCGAGCAGAACATTCGGCTCATTTTTCATAAATCGCTCACCAGGGCGGTTAATCGGTTGCTTAAACAGCAGGGCTTCAAACCCAAAGCCTTTGCCCAGTATTGTGCCGCCTTTGACAACGCCGACTTCGAGCCGCTGCCGGGCGTCACCGGCCGGGCCATCAACCTTGCTCACGATAAAGAAGGCAGCCACGGCTTTTTGCTGCAATCTGATGGTTGCCGCCTCGGCTACGCCACAGACTTTGGCCGCGTACCGGCAGAACTTATCTCGACTTTTGCCGGAGTAGACCTTCTGGCCATTGAAAGCAATTACGATCCTGACATGCAACTCACCAGCAATCGCCCCTGGCGGCTTAAACAGCGCATCATGGGCGGCCAGGGGCATCTTTCCAACGAGCAGGCGTTTGAAGCCGTGCAAGCCATCTTCAACCAAACCACCGAGCGGTACGGCCCCGACCGCCTGCCGCGGCATGTGGTGCTGCTGCACCGCAGCCGTCAGTGCAACTGCCCGGTGCTGGTGCGTAAAATATTTTGCGGCGATCTTCGCATCGCCCAGAGACTGGTTTTAAGCCACCAAAACGAACGCACCGAATGGCTCGGTATGCCAGGCCGCCAACCGTTGCCCGGCGAACAGCTCACCATTTTTGACCTTGCCG
>JAJXZA010000183.1 GCA_021780285.1 Planctomycetota bacterium | reverse complement strand
TAATGCCGATGTACGTTGGTAAGCATCCTTTGCGTCCATAATCGTGCCTCCTTGCAGTGTTTGTTTTTGTTTCTACTCACTGCATCGGAGGCTTTACGCGCTTTACTTGAAATTACCGAAACTCCAATCGTTGAAACTTTACCCGCCGCAATCTCAATCTCCCCCGCCTGACAATGTCTGCCCGGCCCAGTAAACTCATAGCCATGAAAAAGCTGCTGCCTGGAAAAGTTTTATTGCCTCGTGCAGCCATTGCCCGCAGGGTGGCCGGCCTGGGCCGGCAAATAGCCGATGCTTACGCAGGCCATGAACTGGTTATTGTACCGCTGCTGACCGGCGGTTTGATATTTACGGCCGATCTGATCCGCCGACTTCCCATCAAAATGCGGTTGGATGTTGCCGCTGTTTCCAGCTATCCGGGCAAAGCCATCAGGAGCCGCGGCGCAACGATTGTGCTGCCGCCGCAACTGAACATTCGCCGTCGCCATGTACTTATTGTGGACGACATTTTAGACAGTGGACACACGTTAACAGCCATGCAGAACATGCTCCGCCGCCGTCAGGCCGCCTCGGTCAAAACCTGCGTGCTGCTGCGCAAGGAACAAGCTCGCCGAGCGGGGCTTTCAGCGGACTTTATTGGCTTTGATATTCCAGATGCCTTTGTTGTAGGCTACGGCATGGACTTTAACCACCTGTACCGTAATCTGCCCGATGTCGTACAACTCAAAACACCAGTGTAGCCAGACGGCGGCCTCGACTGTTGCTTCATAAAATTGCAATGAGCGTTTCGGCAACTTGGTGCGGCTTGAAAATTATGCACCAATTCTTCAACACCGCGCCAGGCAACTCTTGTTTGGTGCTATCGCATCGTTACGTCCCCCCGGCTGCCGATGGTGGATTGATCAGCCCGGCCTGCCGGCGGCGAGCTTCAACCTGTTTGCGAAGGTACGCGCGAAACGTAGGCAACCCGGCGGCCATCCATTCGCGCTCGATCTGCTCAATGATTTGTGCGTTAACGCGACGAACCTGCTCCAGACCCGCTGCATCGGGCGAACCGGGAGGGGCAAATAAATGTCGGTCGTGGGCATCAGCCCTGAATAAATAGCCGGATACATCCGGCGATTCTTCCAACACAAGTTTCATATGCGGATAACCAGGGTGACCCAATCGCAAAGCCAACTGCTGCCGGCCTTCCTGCACGCATGCCTCAAACCATGCCGGTTCAACCAAAGCGTCCTCCGGCAAACCCGCCCATGGCAAAAGACGCAGCTTAACGACCTCAGGCAGTTGGCCCGTTGTGTAAGCCACACGCAGGTAAATATCAATGGCCCGCCGCAATTGTCCAACGCTCGTCAAAGGAGCCGCCATCATCAGGCCTCCATCACCCAAACAACGCTTCGAGTATGCCCGCCCGCACAATTCACCCGAACGCGAAAAACAAGATTATTATAACATTTAACGCCACTATAACATGAATTCTCGCCCCTACGCCCCATAATATTTGACGAAAGCTCCCGGCAGGTCGCCCGCAAAAAGGGCGCGTCATAAAAGCTAAATTTTTTATGAGGCAACATTACCTCGATGCGGGTATAATGCTGGAGAGCGTTTTCGGCATTTGTGCAGCTTGAACGCAATGGTGCCGGGCTGGGCCGAGAACACGATGGCGACGGCGGGTGGATGGTTCAACTGTTTTTATCACCCGCTATTGTCAACACTGCCGTCTCTCGCCGATAACTAAAATAGGTGAGAGCTAAGGCAACTTGGCGAGGCGATAAGCCATGGCGACAAATGTGCTTGTCATCGAAGATGATCAGGAAATCAATGCCCTGATTGGCGAATATCTGGGGCTGGAGAATATCGGCTACCATCGCGCCACGAGCGGCCAAGAGGGCATCTCTCTGGCGCGGGCCGTGCAACCAGATGTGATAATCCTTGACCTCATGCTGCCCGACCTTGATGGGTACGAGGTTTGCCGTCGGCTCAAGAGCGCAAGAGGAACAGTCAATGTTCCGGTCATTCTGCTCACCTGTTTATGTCAGGATGGCGATCGCATTCGAGGTTTTGAATGCGGCGCCTTTGGCCATATGGCCAAGCCGTTTCAGCCCGATATGCTCCTGCAGAAGGTCGTAGCGGCTGTTGAGGCCAAACGCATGCTCGATAGCCGCGCCATGTTTGGACGTATCCAACTTACCGGCCGAAACGCCGAAGCTGATTACTCCGCCATTAACTCGCTGCTCGCCGACTTAAGCTACCGCTGCCCGTTTGACGATCTCGCCACCGCACAATTGCGGCAGGCCTTCGTGCTGCTCGAACAAAGCATCCTTCAACATGCCGGTACCAGCCAATCACTATTTGCCGGAATAACTTTGGACTACGCCATTCGTCTTTCGCCTGCCGGCCGCACCGACGACGGTCAATTGAGCGGCATCTACTTTACCTTTGCTCCCGGCGCCGCTGCTTCTAACACATCCCAATCTAAAGCGAGCGTCGGTAAGCCGGGCACGGCCATATCCCCCGGTGTTCGCTTGGGATTGGACCAGGCCACTTGGGATAAATTCATGGCGCTTGCCGGCCTGCAACCAACCGCTGACGCCGATGCGACAACTTCGGTGCGGGTCTTTCGCCCCATACCCGCATCCAGCCTCATCCCCGCAATGGATGGCAACGTCATAACGGTAGTCGCCGGCAACCATGCCGTCGCCCCGTCATCACCCACATGTTCAGCACAAGATAAAAAGCCCGGCGAATGTCGCTGTGGTAGGAATTAGCCCAGCCTGTTCCGCGCCATTCATATCTCGGCTTTTGAAGCAATGCCCCTAATCCCCGGCCAACTCAGCACCAGCCAATGACCTTCAACACCGCAAGCCATTCACACGCACGGTGCCGCTGCGCACCGTGTTACGACACCATAACATGCAGACTTGGCGACCCTGCAGCCATGTGGTGCCCGCCGGCAGGCACCTTTTACACTGCGCCGGATGTAATGCTATGCATTTGAACAATCCATTCCGGCGTTTCGCGAAGGTAGGCTTCCAGTTGCCGCCGGCGGTAGAAGTAATAAAGAGCCATCGGCGCGTCAACCAACAGGCCAAACACCACCAACGAGCCGTAGGCCCAGTACACCGCCGTATACGCAATGGAGTTTATCTGCCCGGTGCTTGCGCCCGCATCGCCAACCGTCACCAGCGAGTTGCTGACACTCCCCATGAACTGCTGGGCGCTTTTAACATCTGCGGTGTTCCAACCCATTTTTAGAGCCAGCATCCACCACGCCCCAAACCCGGCAAACATCAAGCCCAGCAGCAACTGGTTGACCGCCAGCATGGTCAAAGCCTTAGGCTTAAGCTTCGCCGTGCCTTGCGCCCCAATAAACTCCACAATACCGGCGGCGGTCATCCACACACCCATCACCAGGCCCGACCATGAGGGCCCCTGCCCCCCCACCACCGCAAACATGCCAGTCAGTACCCCCATGAATACCAGGCTGATGCACGCCCGCTGAGCCACCTTGCGAGCCTTAAGCACCGTGGATAAACGTCTCTGCGCATCGGCGACCAGGCGCATGGCCTCCGGCGGCAGTTTGCCATCGGGCTTGTTTACAACTGTACTTGGATCAAACGCCATCATCGCTCATAATTTAGCCGAGGTCGTCGCTTTATGCGATACCCGGACACCACCGTAGGTGGCCGCGCTTACTTACGATGCCGCTGGAGGGCCTGCCATTTCACGTTTCTTTTGGTTAAGTCTGCTGGCACTATCTTTATTTGTGTTGCCCGCCCAAGCCGTACACGTTTCGGCCGGCCCCATGGTTGGCAGCATAACCGCGCATTCGGCCCGTATATGGATGGAGCTTAACACCAGTGCCG
>JAJXZA010000363.1 GCA_021780285.1 Planctomycetota bacterium | reverse complement strand
TGGGGGGGCAGGGGGCGGGTGGAAGAAACCGCCCCATGCCGCACAGCCCACCTGAATAGAACAAATGGTCCCATTACCATGGGCCTTACCTCACACCTTGGGTTGCGGGCATAGCCCGCGCTATGCTGATCCGCGGCGGTATGCAGGTAACGCTTCGCCTGCCGGGCAAACCGGCCATCTCTCGGCCAGGCTCCTCGCCATCAAAGAGGTGAAAACTCCATCAGCTCAACTTTTTCGTGATGCACGGGAATGTTCACGGCGGCGTATTCGCTTAAACCATGGTCGGCCATCACACGCCGTACCTGCTCCGCACTATAGGCACCGGGCATGCCCAGCATGTTCCAGAATACATGCCCGGCGGCACGGGCAGGTTCCGGCGGTTCGATCGCTTTTTCAAAGGCTTGCACGCGGCCTTCAAAGTTTTCGTAAACGCCCGATTTTTCCGCCCATGTGCATACCGGCAGCGCCAGCGCAGCGTGCTCGGTAAGCCGGCTTGGACGGGAACTTAGCACAATGCGGTTGGCAATCGGCGAAAGCAGCGAGGCAAGGTCGTCGTCGTTGTGGCCGATGGCATCGGCCAGCAGCACAACCGTTGCATACCGGCCTGCGGCAATCTGCCCGGCCAAATCGTCAAACATGACAATGTTGCCGCCAAAATGCCGCCGCATTTTTTCCGCGCCGCTGCGGTTGGGCGATTTATCCGCGCGAATGGTATAGGTAACCTGCCCGGTCGTCGGGTTTTTAAATACCTGGTCCTCGCCGACAATGCGCGACATATTCAGGCCAATGGCCGCCTGCGGATCAACTTTGCGAATCCAGCGGGCCGCGAGGAACATTTCTTCCGTGGTATCAAACGGGCTTAGCATCAGCAGTGTAGAGCCTTGGCCGCGCTCGCTGACGCTGCGCAGCAGCGTCTGTTCGAGGCGGGCTTCGGCTTGTTCCCACGCCAGAGGCTGAGCATGGGCCGCATCGGCGACGCGCAGCTCGGTCAGCCGGTTTTCATGCACAAATTGCCAGCCATAACGGATGTCGTCTGATATCCACCATTTGTTAATCTCGGCGTTAAACCGCGGTTTGATGCGGTAAATGCGACCCTGATTATGCTGAATCAAAATATTTTCGCCGCCGCTGCCGAATGGCGAAATGCTCGGCGTGGTTTTAAGAAACCACACCCGCTGCGTGAACATGAAGTCTTTGTCGAGCAGCGCGCCCACCGGGCAGATATCTATCACGTTGCCCGATAGCGGGTTGTCCAGCGGCTTGCCCTGAAATACGTCAATTTCTTCTTTATGGCCGCGGCCAAACACAGCCAGTTCGCCCGTACCTGAAATTTCGCGGGTAAAGCGCACGCATCGGGTGCACATAATGCATCGGTCGCTGTAAAGCACCACATGCTTGCCGATGTCTTTTTTGGGTTTTTTGGCTTTGTTTTCGTCGAAGCGGCTTTCCGACCGGCCGTACTTAAAGCTGTAATCCTGCAGGTGACATTCGCCGGCCTGATCGCATACCGGGCAATCAAGCGGGTGATTGATAAGCAAAAACTCCATCACCGCTTTTTGATTGGCCACCGCCTTGGGAGACTTCGAATACACCTTCATGCCGGGCGTCGCAGGCGTTTGGCAGCTTGGCACCAGTTTGGGCACGCGCACGAGCTTGGCAGGGTCTTTGGGGTCTGGCGATTCGATTTCGACCAGGCATATGCGGCAGCTCGCCACAATAGACATACCCGGATGATAACAATAGTGCGGCAGCTCTACGCCGTTATCCAGGCAGGCCTGAAGAATCATCTTCTTGCCTTCCCACGAAATCTGCTTACCGTCTACTTCCATTGTTGGCATAATGCAATTTTCCTTAATAACGCCTGTATAAAGTGCTGGTTTGCGCCAGCAAGCAACACAGGCCGCGCCGGCAACCTTTACACCACCGCTCCGGCCGGCGTGAGCGTAACACCCGCCACAACATCGCGCTTCAGCCGCTTTTTAAAATCATCCGGAAACTTCTGTAAAAACGTCTTGACCACCCAATTGGCGCCGTCGGCGAGGCCGCAAATGGTGGTGCCCGGCATAGACCCCATGCTCAGGCCTACTTCCAGCAGCAAATCAAAATCTTTGGCGGTGCCGTAACCCGCTACAATTCGATTGAGCATTTTGTGCATCCAGGCGGTGCCCTCGCGGCACGGCGTACACTGGCCGCAGCTTTCATGGGCGAAAAATCGCACAATGTTCCGCAGCATCACGACGAGGTCGGTCTGGTCGTTCATTACAATTACGCCCGCGGTACCCAGGCCCAGCACGTTGTATTTGCGGCCAATGTCAAAATCGAGCTGGGCATCAAACTGATCGGTCCCCAAAATGCCCATCGAAACTCCGCCGGGAATGGCCGCCCGATACTTACCCTTGACGCCGCCGCAGTACTTATCAATAAGCGTGGACATCTTTATGCCAAGCTCATCTTCATAGACGCCCGGCTTGTTAACATGGCCCGACACGCCAAAGAGCTTCGGCCCGGCCGAGCTTGGAGTTCCCATGCTTTTAAACCAAGCCGCGCCATGCTCTAAAATGTAGGGCAGGCACGCCAGGGTTTCGACATTGTTGATAATGGTCGGTTTGGCAAATGCGCCCGCCACCGCCGGAAACGGCGGCTTAATCCGCGGCCAGCCGCGTTTGCCCTCGAGCGATTCGAGCAGGCCCGTTTCTTCACCGCAAATATACGCGCCTGCCCCACGGTGAACGTAGCAGTTGTGAACAATGTCCGTACCGGGGTGCTTCTGCCCGAATATGCCGTTGGCATAGGCTTCCTGCAGCGCTTCTTCCAAAATCCTGGCTTGCTTGTGATACTCGCCGCGGATGTAGATGTAGCTTGTACTTATTTTGTTGGCGTAACCGGCAATCGCAATGCCTTCCAAAAGCACATGCGGGTCGTAATCAGACAGGTACCGGTCCTTAAACGTGCCGGGTTCCGATTCATCAAAGTTAACGGCCAGGTAACGCGGAAAACTCTCTTTAGGCAGAAAGGTCCACTTGGTGCCGCACGGAAAGCCCGCGCCGCCGCGGCCGCGCAGGCCCGAATCTATCACCAGCTTAATGATATCTTCCGCCGGCATGCCCCACGCCTTTTTCAGCGAGGCGTAACCGCCCGTGGCCACATAATCAGCGTAACGCAGCAGCTTGCGCTGCTGCGGGTCGTTGGGAATACGCTTTAATAGTACCGGCCCGGAAAATGCCATAACTGTCCTCTTTTATGTGTGTTGACCCATCAACTTTTAGTGTCCGCCGGCCGGTGTGGCCGGTAGAGCCTTGAGCACCGCACAAAAGTCGCCCGGATTAATTGTGCCGTGTAAATCTTCGTTAATAAGCGCACAGGGCGCCTGCTCGCAGGCGCCAAGGCACTCGACCTCAAACACCGTTATTTTATGGTCGTCGGTCGTTTCGCCAGGCTCAATTCCAAACACATCGCGGATTTTGGCCAGCACCTCTTTGTGGCCGCAAAGTTCGCACGCGATAGACCGGCAAACGTTTACGACATACGCCCCGGTCGGCTCAAGCCGAAACTCTTCGTAAAAAGTTACGGCATCCTGCACTTCGGAGCGGGTAAGGCCCAAAAATTCGGCGGCTTCGTCAATGGCCTGCGTGGGTATGTACCCGTATTCATGCATCACCACATGAAACAGCGGTAAAAGCGCCGCCCGTCTGTTCGGATAGCGCGGAAAATATTTACCCGCAACATGGTCTTTTATTTGAGCCGTCAAATACGGCTCGCTTCGCACCGGCTGGTACGGTTTCAGGCGATCTTCAACTATCCAGGCCATGGGGTCCTTTCGTACGTCATCGGTTCAACGGCGGCCAAAGCCAACCTTACAATCGCAGACCGT
>JAJXZA010000016.1 GCA_021780285.1 Planctomycetota bacterium | reverse complement strand
TTGCAGCGAAGCATGCTCGCGGCTGTTTGTCGGCCGCTTACGGCCGGGTTTCATATGCAGCGGTACTGGGTGGATGGCTCGCCCATGAAGGCCTATGCCGGAAAGTTCATGAAACCCAACGACCGCCTCACCAGCTTTGAGCGGCTTGAGATATACAATCGGCAATACTGGTTTAGGCTTTTAGACTGCCTGTATGACGATTTTTCGGGGTTGCAGGCTATTCTTGGTCGGGAAAAGTTCAATGCACTCTGCCGCGCTTATTTGATGCGCTATCCTTCCAACTCTTTTATGCTGCGTAACCTCGGTGACAGGCTGGAGCAATTTGTATCGCAGGAGCCGCAGTGGCTGGGCCGTCATCAGCGGCTTGGCTCCGACATGATTCGCTTTGAATGGGGCCAGATCGTAGCCTTCGACGAGCCTGCAATTGAGCCTATTTCCGCACAGGACATTGCGGGAGCCAACCCGGCGAAGTTGCGGATGAGCCTGCAGCCCTATGTGGTGTTGCTGAAGCTTGCGTACCCGCTGGATGAGTTTTCGGTGGCACTTAAAAAACAGCAGTCGGTGCGAACCGAGGCCGGCGAAGCCGAGCGGCAGCATGCCGGGGTTAAAGAACCGGTCCCATTGCCCAAGCCGCAGCCTACGCTGCTGGCCATTCATCGGGTGGACAATTCGGTGTATTACAAGCGTTTGGAGCCGGCGGCGTTTGCGCTGCTCAACGAATTGCGCCGGGGCCGCACACTGTTGCAGGCGTGTGCCGCCGCGGCCACACCCGGGCTAAGTCCAGAAGCTATGGCAGCCAAATTCCGTGAATGGTTCGCAATTTTTGCTCAGCTAGGCTGGCTCTGCCGACGCCAGACGCCTCGTGCAAGGCGTTAATACCGTCCGCACCACCTGCGGGTTTAGCAAAAGGCTGCGGGGTTTATCAGCAAGTGCCTGGCAGGTCGTTAAAATTCGCGGCCTCAATTTCCTGCCAAGCTCTTAAGCCCCCGCGCCGATGTCGTGCCGATACTGCATGCCGTCGAAATGAATTTTTTCGATGGCGCTGTATGCGGTTTTACGGGCCTGGGCCAGGTCGTCGCCTGAAGCGCAAACGCCTAAAACGCGGCCGCCGCTGGTGACAAGGCGTCCATCCTTCAGGGCGGTGCCGGCATGAAATATCTGCACGCCGGGCAGGCGGGCCGCTTCTTCGAGGCCGGTGATTGTCACGCCTCTGGTAACCTGGTCATCGGGCTTCC
Source organism: Planctomycetota bacterium (assembly GCA_021780285.1). GTDB lineage: Bacteria > Planctomycetota > Phycisphaerae > WQYP01 > WQYP01 > JABEVB01. The sequence continues at coordinate 2,670 of JAJXZA010000016.1, read as the reverse complement.
AGCCGTAACCCTCGGAGGCGAGCACCACGCAAATGGCGGCGAGCGGGTCCCACTCGAGCGTGAGGCGGTCAATTTGCCGGTCTACGCATGCCAGCATGACATCCACAAGGTCGGATTTAAGCCGCATGAGCAGCGGCTGCGCTTCGGGGTCGCCAAAGCGGCAATTAAACTCCAGTGTTTTCGGCCCGGCGGTGGTGAGCATAAGCCCGATGTACAATATGCCGCGATAATCAATTTCATGCCGGTGCAGGGCGTCGAGCAGCGGAACAATAATCTCGCGCTGGGCTTTGGTGATGATATCATCGGTAAGCAGCGGTGCGGGGCTGTAAGCGCCCATGCCGCCGGTATTGGGGCCGGTGTCGCCGTCGCCGATGCGCTTGTGGTCCTGGGCGGCTTCCATGAGATAGGCATGGCGGCCATCCACAAATGCCAGCAGCGAAATTTCGGGTCCGGCGAGGCGTTCTTCAACGACGACAGTTTTGCCGGCGTCGCCGAAGATTTTTTTCTCCATGATGTTGCGCACTGCATCAATGGCTTCGACCGGGTCGGCGCAGACTATAACGCCTTTGCCGCGGGCCAAACCGGCAGCCTTGACCACCAGCGGGTCGGTGCGCGACTCGATATAGGCCAAAGCATCGCGCAATTGGGTAAAAGCCCGCCCCTCGGCGGTAGGAATGGCCGCCTCACGCATTATTTTTTTGGAAAAGGCCTTGTCGGCCTCAAGCTGCGCGCCCTGTTGTGACGGGCCAAACGCCTTGATTCTTTCTTTATGCAAAGCATCGGCCAGCCCGCGTGCGAGCGGATCTTCCGGGCCGATGGCCACAAGGCCGATCTTTTCGCTGATGGCAAACTTAACCAGGCCGGCTACATCATCGGCTTTGATGGGCACAAGATCGCCCAGCGGTGCCATACCGGGGTTGCCCGGTGCAATATACAGGCGGCTGCAGAGCGGGCTGGCTTTGATGCGGCTGGCCATGGCGTGTTCGCGCCCGCCGGAGCCTACAAGAAGTATTTTCATGGTCCATCCAAAATGATGAAGATGTTGCAACGTCGGTGCATGGCGGCTGTTGGCAGAGGTATCGCCCGCCGCCTGCTGCGACGATTAACGTTTGATCATGCCGGCCAAGCGGGCGTATTCAAAAACGCCGCCGGCTTCGATAATGGGCTTTACATCGCCCAGGGGTTTTAACTGATGGGTGGCTTTGCGCGTTTCGTTGGTAACGGTGCATTGGGCCAGGTCAACCACCAGTTCATCGCCGGTATGTACCTTTTCGACCAGGCGCTGCACCGATTCGCACGGCACCAGATACCCGCCGTTGACGCAGTTGCGGAAAAAGATGCGGGCATAAAACTCGGCAATTACCACACGTGCGCCGGCCTCGGCAATGGCCAAAGGAGCGTGCTCGCGCGAACTGCCGCAGCCAAAATTTTTGCCGCCGATAACAATGGTAAACTCGCTTTTAAACTCATTGGGCCGCACAAACGGAATATTGCCCGCGGGCAGGCCGGTTTGCCCGGCGGGTACGCCGTTCATGGCGTACATGCCGAAGAACTTTCGCTCGGCGGGGTCGGATGGGTTGTAGGCCAGAAATTTGGCGGGAATGATTTGATCGGTATCAATGTTGTCGCCGAGAACAAATGCCTTCCCCCGGATGATGTTTTCCATGTTGCTTTGCCTTTATACAAATCTTTATAGCAATACCGCGGGCACTCAAAACAAGTTAGAGCGGCAGGCTCACAGGCTGTTAGTCTAGGATAACCGGCCCTTGGCAACAAGTAACCCATGGGGGTTTTACAAGAAATAGGCAGAGGTCTCCGGCCAAGGGTTAAGCTGTAGGCTGAGGGCATAGTGCATCGCGGCTGCGGTGATTTTTGCGGCTCACCAGCAAATCGGCGATGGTGGAGTTGCGAAGCACGGTTTCGACCCCGGCGATAGCCTCATCGAGTCGCCGATGCAGCGGGCACAGGTCTTTGCCATGCCATGCCAAGGCCAGCGGGCACGTTTCGATGCGGCGAAGCGGATTAATGGCCTGGACGATTTCAAGCAGCGTAATATCGTCAGCAGCTTTGCGCAGCACCGAGCCGCCATGCAGGCCGCGCTGCGACTTCACAAAACCCGCCCGGCTTAGTGTTTGAAGAATTTTGGCCAGGTAGCCCTCCGGCACCAGGGTGCCGGTGGCAATGGCGCGTGTTGTTACAGGTTGGCCTTCGTTGGCGGCCAAAAACACCATGACCCGCAGGGCATATTCACACGTTTGTCCGAGCATTGTTGTTCACCATTTTTATCAACCATACCTTGATATACACAAATCCTCTCGCTATATATAGCAAAGAGGGCCGCGAATGCCAAGCCCTTTTATCGGCGTACCGGGTATGCGGGCGCAAACGCTCCACGGCAGGATGTGTCTGCCACCCGCGCGATAACCCGCGGCTCGCACCGTTTTTGAGAAATGAGGCCTTATGAATGACCTGATGTTATCCCGAATTCAATTTGGGCTTACCATATCGTTCCATTACATCTTTCCACCCATGAGCATCGGCCTCGCGGCCATCATGACCATTATGGAGGCCCTGTACCTTAAAACGCGCGACAAAACCTACGAACGCATGGCCCGCTTCTGGACGCGCATTTTCGCCTTGACCTTCGGCCTCGGCGTGGCCACCGGCATT
>JAJXZA010000100.1 GCA_021780285.1 Planctomycetota bacterium | reverse complement strand
GCCGCTCCCTCTGGTACTGGTGCAGCAGTGCCACAACTTCCACGACCGACAAAAGGTGCCCAAACGCCCGGCGGGCTTCTGTTCTTTGTGATGGAAACTTGCCGGCCAATTCGCTGGCGAAAGGTATGCGTACTGGCACTTGCTCCAGCAGTCGCTGGATTGCATGGTGCTTAGCGATAATCGGTGCGGTATCCACCTTGCCGCTACGCGATTCAGCGGTGGCCAACAGGATACGCCGGGTTTGGTTTTCGCGTTCATCGGTTTGTAGCAGTAAACAGCGGTTAGAATCTTCGTCAAAGATGCGGCTTAGGGTGGTGGTTTCAGTAAAGGCAATTGGCCCGCTCTGGTGAACCGTGCGAGTAACCAGTACGCCGTCATCATCCTTTTCGGGAATGAGTTTGGTAATTTCGCCGGCGGTAAGCATCTCCCGCAATGCCCGTGTTGCTTCAGCCTTTTCGTCGTCTTCGATACGGCTGCGCTCGCCAGCCACAATCCAGCGGTGTGAAAGCGAGCCATCAGGTAGGTAGTAAAGAGCATTGGGCGTGATACTCGTTGCAATGAACAGCGCTTCCGGCGGAAAAAGTTTCGATACCCGCTCAATAATAAAACTCTTGCCCGATGTTGAAGGCCCTTGGATGATTCCCGATACGGGTTTATCCAACATGCGACTTGTACCGATTAGGTAGACCGTCGCCGCAAGCTTTCTTTCTCCCGTAACGCCCATTGCGGCAACATCGGCAAGCAGTTGCTCCAGCAGGTTGTCAGCCTTGAGCATATCTACAGCCACCTGCCGCACGTCCGCCGGCATTTCGTCGGCGAGTTTGCGGCGGTCAACGGGTGGAACCATCGCACGGCTTACTTTTGGCGGCTTGGATTCACTTTCCTTTGCCCCTTGTTCCGCAGCAAGCGTCTCCAATTGGTCGCCGATTGCCACCGCGTCCAGCCCCGGAAACTTTTCGGCAACACGCTCCATAAAGCCGCCGCGTGCCTTGGCTGAAAGCAGATTGATAGAATCGCAAAAGCGAGCCTCGCCATTAAGCAAGGTAACACTCCACGATGTTTTAGTTTTTGCGGAAGCTTGCAAAGTGATGGTGTCAGTCATGATCGGCACCTCGATATTACAGTGTATTTTTTTTTGGCCGCGGCCTCTACAGCAGCCTCGATATGCTCGGCTGTTGCGCCAGATTGAACCCATGCGCGCAAGTCTTTCGCGCCGGGCGGTGGCGAAATAATGCGGACGTCGTTGCAAAAAAGCATCAAGATATGTGCCAACCGCTCCGCCCCAGCCACGCCGGGCAGGTCGTCGTCCGCGATAATGACGATACGGTTAGGTCTATGCTCGCGCACCATGCGTGCTAGTATTTGTGTGCCGCCCACGCATGACGGCCTACCGATACAATCCAGCCCGATGGAGTAGCCTGCTAGTGCGTCGCTAGCACCTTCCACAACATGCCATGTATCGCTTTGTGGCGGCCACCGCCTTGGCAAAAAAATGCCCTCGCATCCGCCGCGCACAGACCATTTTTTGCCGTCGGCGGCGCGGAGTCTCACGCCTACCACGCGGCCAGTGTGGTCACGCATTGGATGGGAAAATGCGATGTACTCTTTGGCCCAACCCACGGCGTATACGCCTAGTGCCGCCGGGTCTACGCCCAGGGACGCGGCGTAGGCCTCGCGGTGGCCTATCGAGAGGCACTGCTCCCACCACTGGACGCGCTCGGCCAGCGCCAGCATCGGCGCGGCTGGCACGACTACACGGCGCGTGCAGGCCACAGGGTGATAGTCGCTCTCGCGCAGGACGTGCAGGTAGCCACCATTGCGCGTCTTTCGCCTGGCGCCCTCACCGATGCGCATGCATATGGCCGTCGCGCCATCCTCACCAACACTGCACCAGTCGGGCCGCCCACAGATAGGGCATCGCCGGTTGCGCGTGCAGCGTAGCAGCGTTGTGTCAGTCATTTTCCGCCCTCCGCGCGCCGGATGTAGTCCATCAGCGCTGCACGGCTGTAGCGCACACTGCGACCAATTTTCACGGATGGGATTTTTCCATCGGACGAAAGCTGCCATAATTTTCTCGGGCAAATGCATAGCAGGCGGGCTGCCTCGCGCGCATCAACGAGCAGCGGCGGTTCCGGCGTCGGCGGTGGACTAATCAGTGTGTTCATTTCTGCACCGCCTTTTTGCCGGCGGCGCGGCGTATGGCCCGCAAGGTGCGAAGGTATTCGCGCAGCTCCCGGCGGATTGCGCGTACCCGGTGTTGGATGTAAGCTATTTCCGTGTTCTTCATTTGTTTTTCTCCAGCGCGGGATAGCATCCCTGCACCAGAGGCGGTGTCCGGGCGGACAATCTGGATATGCTTGATTCTATTGGGTTTTGTGCGTTTTTGGTGTTCGGGAGTGTCCGGATGGGCGAAACAATTTTAATCGCGGACTCGCCTTGAGGCGGCGTCAAGCTGCTGCTGCTCAACCAATTTGGCGAGTTCATCCGTTTGTTTCGTGTCACGCACAGTATCGGCGAGCAGTTTCGGGTTCCGAGGCATTGCTTTCACGCTCCGGCGTCCGGCATCACGTTTTTGCGGCCTATGTGTCCAGCAATCCAATTCGCAGGCCGTCGTTTTTGATACGCCTAATCTGGCAGCAAGAGTTCGTACCGACATACCCGGCTCTCGCTTAAGCAGTATCCGCCCTTGTCGCTCAAGTTCTTCCTTGCTCTTTTTTTTGGCCGGCGTTGATGCTTTGGATAAAAAGGCAATTAGACAATCCAGTGCGTCCCGATTCTCGGCCTTGCTTGGCGTGATGCCGGCCTTTTTTACTTTGCCGTACAGATTTTTAACCAAATCGTCACTGTACACTTCTATCGAATCGTACATGTATATGCCTGCCGCTTTGAAGGCCGCCTCCAGGCGAGTTTCATCCTTTTCTTTGATTCGCCTTAAAGCGTCAAAAATGTATCGATTGAGAAACGGTATGCCGTTGACCTTATAGAACATGAAGCCGTAACGTGCCTCTTCGGGATACGGCAGATTTGTCGCCGAGTCCTTTTGTTCCGCCAGTTTCTCGCAAAGCCATTGAACCGGGTTCTTGCTTGTCGTCGTCATTGTTCACCTGCCTTATCACCGGGCCGGCCCAGCGCTCCGCGCGGCAGGTGATGCTCGCAGAGCGCCAGGCCAGTTCAGCCGACTGCAGGCCGGCTTCCCGAATATTACTTTACCGCGCTTTCAAACGCCGTCACAACCTCTACAACCCGATGCAGGGCTTTCAGATTGCCCTGCTTTGCCCGCTCCCAATCAGCAAGAATCGCGGCCTTAAAATCGTCCAGCGGCTTGCGGCCAGCCAGTAAGTCCCGCAGTTCCCGGCGTGAACCTCGTGGCCGTCCATGCCCTGCCGCAGCCTTGTTGCCTCGTGGGAAGCGTCCGTTTTCACCATTTTTCATCTTTGCGGCGTCCAAGGTAAAAATCCTTGTTAAAAAAGTGTACGGGGTTCAATAAGCCATCAAGGGGCCGGCCTGTTATTTCCCGGCGCGGGCCTTGTTGGGCCGTTAAAATGGTTGGCGATGTCATACGATCTCTAACCTTAGCACCACGATTAACACGATCCAGAATATCGCCTGAAGAACCAAACCCAAGATTCCAAGCAACACTGCTTTGCCTGCCCGGCGCTCGGTTTTTTTAGTTTCGGTTGTGGCGAGCATGCCAAAAATGATTGCCAAAACTGAACAAGGCCATAACGCAAACCCCAGTATTCCCATAATCATTGCAGCGTTTGCCATCGGCGACACCCGCGTGCGAAGTAGCTCAACCTGCTTCGTCAGCAGGGCAATCTGCTCTTCCATCGTTGGCTCTGGCATTGGTTGTTTTTTTTCGGCAGTATCCACCGTTGCGCTTGTATCAGCGGCGACTATACTCCGTAGCGAAAAGCACTGCTCGCATACGATCTG
>JAJXZA010000156.1 GCA_021780285.1 Planctomycetota bacterium | reverse complement strand
GTACCGCCGCGAGGCGGCCTTCGAGTTGCCGGCCGCCTTCGTGCGCCGCCGCAGCGGCACGGCACGCCACCGTCTGGCAAAGCATTTCGATCAGGGCCGCGGGTTCCAGCCCGGCAGCGGAAACAAACGCCTCGCCGGGCCGCACCTTCCGATAGCCCCGGCAAACGCCATCGGCGTCGAAGGTCGCATCGTCAAGCAGCACCATGGGGGGCTTATGCGGCAGAAGTTGCAAAAGATTGTGCGGCGTAAGTATTTCCCCCAGAGCGTCTCTGTATTGCAAACCTGTAGCATCTTGTTTTGTTAACAAGAATCGCTCCGCCTTGTACCCCCGACTCATACCTGCCGTCGCAACCCGGCCATTACTCGGACAGGCTCCCAGCCCATGCGTACCACCATGTTGTAACCACAACCGTGTAAGGACACAACGCACCTGCTTCAATCAGAATCGGGCAAACGGGCTTTGGAGTTAAGGGCCGTGTTGGCGTGATCAGTCCCTCGGTGGGCCAAATCAAAAAGTGCCGGCGATGAAGCATGATAAAACCCACCGTATAATATAGCCGCGACGAGGGGGCCCGTGCAGGCAAGGATGCCCGCACCACAAGCGATGCTGTCGTTGCAGGGTGCCCCGCAACCGCTGCCAAGCTGGCCAATTGACATGAACGGATGTGCGCACGGAGCTGAACATAGATGCTTAAACTCGCAGATGCCTGTGATTTAAGGGTGCTTGCGCGCCATGGCCAGCCGCAAAACCCCAATTCAATTGAGGCTACCGCCTGCATCAGCCCTGATTTTGTCGGCTTTGCCGGGCACTTTCCCGGGCAGCCTATTCTGCCGGGCTTTGTGTTTGTCATGCTGGCCGAGGAATTGTTTCGGCAAGCCGGCCGGGCGCTGTGCGTGGCGGCTGTTCGTAAGGCTCGCTTTTATCAACCGCTGCTGCCGCGGCAGCCGGTGCTCATTGATGCGCAATTTGAGTCAGCCCACGAGGCCCGCGTAACCTTTACGCTTCAAGATGCGCCGGCAGACGGCGGCCCGACGCTGGTTTGCGAGTTGGTGCTGGAGCTTGTTGAGCCGGTTGCACCGCCGGCCGGTTCTGTTGCCCAAAAATCATAAAAGTTGGCCCATTGCCGGGGGTACTGCCGCACCAGCGATTCAAGCTGCGTAGCGTATTGCTGCGCCAGCGATGCGGCCTGGGCTGCCGGGGTTTCATCGGGCGATACAGCCAGCGGGGCTACCACGCATCGGTAGTGCCGGTACTTCAGGCGAATGGCGTATAGCGTGACGGGCTTGGCGTCGGCGGCAATGGCCGCAATAAATGGCCCGGCGGGCAGGTGAACCGTCTGATTAAAAAAAGTGACCCCAAGCGTGCGGCCGGTAAGTGAGCGGTCCGCGCGAATGGCGACCACCTCATTGCGCCGCAGGGCGGCAATCACCTTCAGGCCCGCAGCCATGGGGTCGGTGGTGCTGATGAGATTGATATGGCTAAGCGCGGTGCGGTGCCTCTGATGAAATTGCTCTGTCGCGTCGCTAAGGTCCTGAAACATCACCACATTTATTTTGCGGCCCAGGTTGAGGTTGTTAAGCAGGGGGGCGGTGATTTCGGCACAGCCAAAATGGGCGGTAAAAATAACAATACCCTGCGGCGCCGGCGCAAGCGAGCGCAGATGTTCCATGCCGCTGCGCTCAAAAATAAAGCGCTCGCCATTGCCGGCCAGAGCCACGGCGCGGTCGAGCAGCAGGGTTCCAAAGCGGTACATGTGCATCAGCGAAAAGCATGTTTGTCGCCAGGGTGAAGCATCGGGATAGAGTTTTCGGCAAAAGGCGCGGCTGGCCCGGCGCACCTTGCCATCAAGCGCAAAAAAGGGCACCGCCAAAGCAATGACAAAATATCCCAGCGGCAAAAACGTTACGCCCAGCCACAGCATGATTCGGTTGGCGCGGTAGCCGGCGTGATGGCGGCCCCAGCGCCGGCGAGCCGACGATGCGGCCGCGGGCGCCGGCGAACCGGCGCCATGCCCATCTGCCGCCGCAGCCGGGTGCACGGCACCGTCTGCCGGCCCGACAGTGGCTAGCTCTGCTGGGGCGTCTGTATCATTTCGGGCGAGCATGAAAAATCTCTCTTAGCCGGGCGATAGCGGGCCAGCAGCATGCGTGCGGCAACTACCGTTGCCGTGCCCGCTGCCATGCCTACGATAAGGCTGCCCAGAGCCAGCGGGGCTATAAACTCGCGCGCCGTCGTCCACGGGTGCGCACGCCACAGCGCCGGATGCCATGGCACAAAACCGCCGTGCAGCAGCAGGTAGCCGACTTGCGTGTTCACGAGCAGCCAAAACGGCATCAGCGGCGGCAAGGCCACCTGCGTGCCGAGCACGCATACCGGAGAGTTTAAGTGTAGCTTCTCGGCGACATAAATGGCCAGCAGCGTTTGCAGGCCGTAAAGCGGTATCACGCCTATAAGTACGCCGATGCCCAGCGCTGCGGCGATTTCGGCGTTGTGGGTGCCTTCATGCAGCAGGTGCTGCCACAAGGCGTGCAGCCCGCGGCGGCTCCACCAGCTAAGCTTGGCCGCCGGCTTATCCGCCAGGTCTGGCGGCGGCGTGGTGTGCTTGAGCTTGCGCGGAGTCCAGGGCACAACAATGCGGCTGGTGGTGAGCATGACGTTTAAGCGTACGCCACGCAGAGTGTCGCGCACCGGCCTGAAGTGCGTTACCCGTGTTTCCGGCGGGAAGTAAATGCACGTAATGGGTGTTGAGCGAATCGTCAGGCCCGCCCAGGCGTGCCGCACCAGTGTTTCGGTTTCAAAGTCAAAGCGCTTAAACCAATGCCGCAGCCGCGTGGTGTATTGGAGCGGGTAAACCCGCAGCCCGCATTGGCTGTCGGGTACATCCTGGCCCGTCTGCAGCCACAGCCAAAAGCGCGACATGTCGCGCCCCCGGCGACTGCGCGCGGGCACATGGGCCTGATCCATCTGCCGATCGCCTATGATCAGGTCTTCCGGATGTTCGGCTGCTGCGGCCAGAAGGTTCATCATGTCGGTGACCAGATGCTGGCCGTCGGCATCTATGGTGACGGCGTGCGAGCAGCCCGCGGCCAGGGCGGCGGCAAAGCCGGTTTCGAGCGCTGCGCCTTTGCCGCGGTTAACAGGGTGCCGCACGACCTTAAGCCTCTCGCCGCCGGGTTGTTTGCCCGTTTGCTGTGCAAGTTGGTCAAGCACCGAGCCGGTGGCGTCGCGGCTGCCGTCGTCTACGGCGATGATCAGGCCGACGGGCACGGCGGCGAGAATATCTTCAAGCACTTTGCCAACTGATGCGCCATGGTTGTACACGGGCATGACAATAGCGAAGCGCAGGGAGGGCTGGCCAGACGCGTTCGCCCGGCGCGGCGCTGCGGCGCTTTGGTCTAAAGCCTCTGTAACACAAGGCTGCTGCATGAACGTTTCCGCCCCTGGTGCTATGTCAATCCTAATTTTTGGCTGTGACATAGTACTTGTGTGTTGCCCCGCCCAAAATGCCGATCGCTTGGGCGTCGTGCCAGTTTTTCAGCGCCGGATGGCCCCGCTGGCAACCCCCAACTAACTGCCCTAGCCGCGCGAAATGCTCGGCATGATGGGAATATTCTGTCTTGATTCGGCCGGGTCGTAAACGCTGCCGGTGGAATATTTAACCGGTACGCCATCCTTGGTGTGCAGCAGGTAATAACCGCCGCGGTCCACAAGCTCTTCCCACGGGCCGATGACGCATTTGCCCATCGGCGTGGGCACCGTAAGCAGCGGCACGCGCGTGCCGGGGGCCGACGCTAATTTTCGCAAAATCTGCTGGCTTTCAAGCAGCGTGAGCCTATGCTGCGGCAGCGTGCCATCCGGAAATGGGTGAATAAGGTAGTAGGGCTTCATCACCACGGGGCCGCTGTCCAGCCGGTCGTACATTTCAGTAATGATGGCGG
>JAJXZA010000120.1 GCA_021780285.1 Planctomycetota bacterium | reverse complement strand
AATACAACAATTACATGGGTACACTTTGCCGGCAAAAATCGGCCGCAAACGTGACGTAAAGCTGGATTTAACAAGAGGTTACAGCGCTGAGATGCGTGCCAGAGAAGGTGGAACTTTGGTTTAGTTCAAACCCTATTATGCCATCGGTGTGGCACTCTGCGCTATTTTGCTATGGCGGGCGACCGGGCAACTTTTAGGCAATCCAGGTTAATATCGCCGCTGTTGTCTTCATCGCGGCGCAGCAGGATTTTGTTATCCCCTGCCTGCAGCGGCAAATACATGGCAATTTCCTGCCATTGGTTCCAATCCTGCAGGCCGGGTATTTCCAGCGGAGCATAGAGTTTTCCATTGACGTAGACGTTAAGTGTTTGGCGTTGCACCGGCAGGCCATTGGCCACGCGGAAGGTAGTTCGATACATGCCGGCCGCCGTCCGCGGAACAGCAAATTCGGCCGCCATGCCGGTTTGGCCGAAGGCCGCAATAAAGCCGCTGCCGTGGTAGCCGGGGTGGTCGCTATTAATGCTCGGAGCTGGCGTAGAAGTTGTTCCGAGGCGCTTCGCAGTATCCGCCGTAAAAAGCTCCATAGCCGCCCTTGGCATTGTGTGGCTTGGCTGCCATGACAGATGCAGTTTGCCAACTTGCAGAGCCGGGCCTTCTTGATTATTGCGAGCGAGAGTAACAGCGTTAGTGCCCGCAATCAGGGGTACCGCTGCCTCGTAGGCCCCGCCACTGGCCGCCTTGGAAATGGCCGTTATGTCCGGCGTGAGCAAAATGCCGTTGATGGTCAGGCCGACGGCGTCGGCCGCGCCGCCGCTGATGGTTAGCTGCAGTTGATACAGGCCGGCCTGCTGACGGTTGACATAAAAGGTTGCCGCAGATGCCGAATGATCGAGGTTGATCTGTTGTTTGTCTGGGGCGCCGGCGGATACCGTTGCCCGTTTGTGGCGTACTTTGCCGGAAAGAGATGCATCGCACGGCCACAACGGTTGTATAGTCGGGAGCTTCGGGTTGTTGCCTTTCAACTCCACCGAGACGCTTTCTCCCGCCGGCACGGCAATGAGCGTGAGCGGGCCGGCAACGTCCCGGCCGGTGCACCATCCGGCGGGTTGCTGCCGCAAGGCCGCACTGTTCTCCGCGGCCGGAGGCTGGGTTGAATTAACCGTTACCTGCGTAGCGGCCAATCCATGTACGCGCAGGATAAAGTTTTTGACGCTGGACTGATATTGCCCGACATTGGCGGCGATGGTGATGGTACAGCCGCCCGCTGCGCTGTTTTGTGCCGTAATGTGCTGACGATGAAAGTGGCGGCTTTCGTAGTCAAAAGATTCGCCGTCATCATCGTAAAAAATGCCCTCAGCCGCACGTTCCGCAGGGTAAACATCGAGATAAGCGATGGCAGGCTTTGCCGTATGCACGGCCCAAGCAACCTCGGCCGTGGGAATAATGGACCCCGCTTTGATGAAAAGCGGCCAATCCATCCAGCTTTCCGGGTTGAGCTGGTAGTTAATCCAGCGGTTGCCGGTCAGGCGTGTTCCGCGGGCGCAGTCAAGCCATTGTCCGGGCGGTAAATACAGCCGCCGCGTGTGGCTGCGGGTTCGCTCCGCATGCACGGGCGCCAGCACCGGCGCGGCCATCATGCTCGGGCCAAACATCCACTGATCGTTGATGTTGGCGACCTGAGGATTGTTCGGATAATCAAAGGTAAGCGGGCGAACAATGCCAACGCCCTCTCCGGTGTTGGCCAAATGCTCGAGCGCGTAAGTGTAAAAAAACCAGGCATAGCGCTGGCGAATGGCATGCTTAACCGTTTCGCAGGCTTGATGGCCAAACACCCAGGGTTGGCGGCGTTCGCCAAGCGTGCAGTGGGTGCGAAGCGTGGGGCAGACCGCGGTAAATTGAAACCACCGGGTGTAGAGTTCTGGTGATGGGTGGCCGTTGAAGCCGCCGGTATCCTGCGCCCAGCGCATCTGGCCAAGGTTAAGAGTGCCGATCATGTGTGCGGTTTGCTGGCGCATGACATCGTAGCCGGTGTTGATGTCGCCCGACCACGTTGCATAGGCATAGCGCTGCGAGCCGAGATAAAAGTTTCGGTTCATAGACCAGATGCGATGTTTGGGGCGGTCTTTGCGCTGCCCCTCATAGAGGGACTGCTGCATGTGCATGAACTCAAAATTGCCTGCTTGCGGTAAATCGGCTTCATCATTCCAGAAGCCTGCAATGCCATTTTGCATGCAGTTGTGAGTCCAGGTGGCGTGCCAATACCACTGGCGGCATTCCGGTTTATAGAAGTTAAGGTCTATGGAAAGCTGCTGGGCGCAGTAATCCACAAAAGGCTTTTCATGCGGTAAATAAAGGCCTAGTTCGCGAGCGGAGGCAGCCTGTGTGGTAATCGGGCCGCGTTGGCCGTTAGGGGCGGTAGAGATAATAATCCGCGGCTTCATGATACCGGTGAGTTTACACTCCAATTCGCCCGTCCACTGAAGGATATTTTCTGGATTGTTGTGCGCCAGAAGCGCCTGGGAATATTTGACCGGGTTCCATCGGAACTCGCCGTAGTGGCTGGCGCCCCAGTCCTTCCAGTCGAAGTCGAGGGTGAAGTTGTCAATCGGAATATCACGAGCGCGGTAGCCTTCAAGATAGCCGCGCAGCGAATGTTGGTCGGTGCCCCATTGCGAATTGGTAAACCCATACGCCCATTTGGGAAACATGGCCGGCCGGCCCGACACCGCCCCCAAGCCGCGGAATATCTGTTCGGGCGAGCCAACAAAAATAAAAAGCGTAAGCGTGTTGGGCCGAAAGTACCGGCGGCCATAAAGGTCTGGAGAAGGGTTGCCATAGCGAAACGCAACAAGGCCCGGATCAAAATGAAAATAGCCGCCATCAGCATCTACCAGGATGCCAAAACCGGCGGGCGTCCAAGCGAATGGGGCTCCGCCGCCGCCCTCCAGGGAAGCTTCAACCTTGTAAGTGACGTCGGCAACGTCAGGCCCGCCCTTCAAAACAGGCAGCGGGTGCTGAATGTAGTTGAAAGGCTCGGCCGTATAGCATCCGGACGTGCGAACGCCATAAAAATTAGCTCGCGTACTGCAACCGAAAGAAAAACCAGTGCGACCCGGATTCGTAGGGTCCAATCGCAGCAGGTCGGCGACGGTTTGAGAAATAAGCGTATTTCCGGCGGCATCAAGCAGCGTAAGCCGGCATGGATTGCGGGCAATGCGCAACTGCCAAGTGCTGGTTTTGAGGCTGATTTCGCCGGGTGAACTGACTGTTACAGCAGTGCTGTCTGGCACCAGCTTGAGCGATGGTGCAATTACAGGCGTGTGTTCATCTTCCCGGCTTCCGGCAACAACATCAATTTGCAGGATGCCGCCGGAAAACGCCTGTGCCTTGAGTGTGCGTGTTCCAACTGTGGCCGTAATGCCATTCTGCTGGGTCGTAACGCCGTGAACCGTGCCCAATGAATCAGTCGGTTTAGATTCGGCGGCAGATGCGGGCAAAGCACTGACAGCAGCCGCTACGGTTGCGGCCTTCATAAAATCTCGGCGGTTGGGCATAAAGGTGAAATCCAGTAGTTGCCTTCGCCATCAGGGTGATCTGGCGCGGCCAAGCCTTCTAAAACGCTGATACATTACCACGTTGCCGATGGGATGTAAAAGGATAGCGTCGCAGCGGAAAATATGGGTCTGCCAATTTTTCTGGCGTGACGCGATATTTCATCGTCATAACCCATGTTTTTGTAGTGCAAATGCCGTTTGGTATGATTCGGCATGGCCCGACGCCCGATTTATTGGCAGACCCGAAAATATCGCCATAAACGTCAATGGCGCAGCAAGTATTACGCTTGGAGTTTCGGTAATTTCAAGTAAAGCGCGTAAAGCCTCCGATGCAGTGAGTAGAAACAAAAACAAACACTGCAAGGAGGCACGATTATGGACGCAAAGGATGCTTACCAACGTACATCGGCAT
>JAJXZA010000017.1 GCA_021780285.1 Planctomycetota bacterium | reverse complement strand
CTTTCATACGCACGGTGTCGGCCATCCGGAGGATGTCAAGCTTATTCCGTTTTATGCCGCCCAGCATACGCGCTATACGGTTTACTGGCGCAATGTCACCCGCGAACAGTGGCAGCAGCAGCAGAAAGAGCTACAAGCCCGAAAGCAGTTTGAGCACGAATTGGCCGCCCGCACCGTGGATCATCTCCAGCCTGGCATTCCACGGTCTGAAAAGCCGCACCTGGTGCGCTTTGCCAACAGCAACACCGGCAGCGTTGCGGGCATTTCCTGGCGCGATGCTTCCAATGGAGGCTACATATCTTTCACGCTCAAGGTGTTGCCCAACGAACCCATGGAGTTAATGCTCGCCTTTTGGGGCAGCGATGCAGGCGGCCGCGTCTTTGACATCCTGGTAAACAACCAGAAGATCGCCACCGAGTCGCTGCATGCAGCGCACCCGAACCGGGTTTTTCATATCGAATACAAACTGCCGCAAAACCTTACCGCCGGAAAACATTTTATTCGCGTCAAACTCCAGGCGCATCCCGGCATGATGGCCGGCGGCCTCTTTGGTGCTCGCACACTGCGACGGCAACCCTGCAGCCTCAACATCGCGCAACAATAAACGGCTGCGCTGCAGGCCCTCACGGCCAAGGACAAAGCAGAACGGATTGAATGCTTGTTTGAAGCATGCGCTACGGGTACGCAACAACCCCCAGCGTTACCGGCACTTTGGCGCCGGTAACCGTGGGCATGCCGGCTTTCATGCCGTCAATAGTCGCCGCAGCCAGCAATGCAAAGCTCGCCGCTTCCTTGGCCTTGTTGGGCAGGCCGCATTCATCTATCTTCGCCATCTCGGCCTTGCTACCAACGCGTTGCAGGTTCAAAGCCAGCCGCCGCACCAATTCCGGATTTTCAGCTCCGCCGCCGCACAGGATGATCTGTTCCGGCATGCGCGGCAAAAACCGCTTATACGCCTGAGCAATACTGCGGGCGGTCAACTCGGTTGCGGTGGCCAGCAGGTCCACCACCCGCATATGCCGCCGGTAGCCCAGCATCTTTTCAGCAAAGCCGCGGCCAAATTCCTCTCGCCCGGTGCTTTTGGGGGGACGCTTGCGAAAAAATGGGTGCTGCAGGAGCCGCCGCAGCAGTTTTTCATCTACGGTTCCCGCCGCCGCGAGCTTGCCGCCCACATCGCAGTGCATTCGACCGTCGGTCAAAAGTTCCATCAGATTGTCGAGAACCAGATTGCCCGGGCCGGTATCAAATGCCTCGACTGGCTCGCGCACGTCGGCGCCATTAAAAAACGGCACCCATGTAACATTGGCAATGCCGCCGATGTTCTGTACGCAGCGGTCACACATGCAGTGGCTAAACAGCAGCACATCAGCCCATGGCACCAGCGGAGCGCCTTGCCCCCCCTGGGCCATGTCGGCGAGCCTGAAATTGCCCACGGTGGTTATTTGCGTCAGTTGGGCAATCACCGACGGGTCGCCCAACTGCAGCGTACAGCCCAATCGGCCCCGCCGCGGGGGATGATGATGCACCGTCTGGCCATGTGAACCAATGGCTCGAATATCCTGCCGCAACACGCCCCACTGGGCTATCGCCCTGTTGACCACCGCGGCAAAGAAGGCCCCGGCATCTACATTGAGGGCGGCGACTTCACCGGCTGTGGTTTTGCGGCCGTTCATAAGTGCCAGCAGGCGTCGCCGCAGGCCAGATGGCCACCCCTCTTCGTAATGCCGCATCAGCCCAACGGTTTCGCCTATCTGATAGCCATGAAAATGCACCAGCGCGGCATCCACGCTATCGAGGCTTGTGCCGCTCATCAACCCTATAAATATGCGGGCAGGCAGTATGGTTGCAATATCCGGTATCACCGACAATAACCTCCACCGTGATGGCCGGCGGCCACAGCCTCAACCGGCCAGCGCTGCAAGCGTGCGGCTCTTCGACCACTGCTGCTCGAGTTCTTGATATTCCAACATGCCGGGCGACCGCAGCGGCGAATCATGCTCGGAGGCGGTATGCATCGCTTCAGAAGCGCTATGGCAGCGCGCGGCCGCCGCGCGAAGCAATTCGTCCAAAGTGGTGCTTTGAGGGTCTTTAGCAAGGCTATATTGGCGCGTCTGGCCATCCATGCCGTGCGCCAACCCGCTGGCTTCCAGCGCTTCAAGCAACTCGCCGGCAATTTCCGGCGAAATGCCCAGCCGGTTGGATACCGTATCGGCATCCACTGTTTTTCCCAACTTAAACTGTCGCACCATCAATACGGCCATCGGCAGCACCCAGCGGCTGTCCACCAGCGTGCTGCTGCTTTGCCTGGCCTGAAGCAGGCGGCGGCGCAGCACCGCATAATGCTGATGCACAAAACTCACCTCAAGCCCCATAAGCATGAAGTTCCACGTCAGGTAAATCCAAAACATGAACAGGGGTATCAAGCCAAGGTTGCCGTACCATTTGCCGTAGCCTGCCAGATAATGCACATACAGGCCAAAACCATATTTACCCAACTCGTAAAGAACCGTCGCAACCAGGGCGCCGATCATCGCCGATTGCCACTTCACCAGCGTATTGGGAATGAGCTTGTAAAACAGGAATATCATCAGCCAAAGCGTCACCTCGCTGCCGATAAACGACAGCGGCGCCAAAAACACGCTCCCCGCCGCCACCGACGACGCCATTGCCACAAACACGCCCGAAAGATAAAAAGAAATCCCAAGTCCCAGCGGCCCCAGCGTGAGCACACACCAATACAACGTCAGCCGCCGGCCCCATGGCCGCGGCGTAACCACGCGATAGATGTGCCCAAACGCCGTTTCAATCACGCGCATGAGGCTGATGGCTCCCCATAGCAGCGTAATAAAGCCCACCACACCGGTGGATGGGTTCTGCAACACCGATCGCATCTTTTGCACCTGGTTGGTAAGCGTTGTTATGAACAACTGCGAGTTCTCACCGTTGGCGCCGCGGGTGCTAAGGGATGTAAGGCCCAGGTGCTTAAAGAAGATCATCTCTTCATGCGTAACCTGCTCAGTGGTCAGCACCATGGACATTACTATCAGCGCCAACACGATGGTGGGCAAAATGCTGAAGAGCGTATTGTAAGTAAGCGCAGCGGCCTGCTGGGCAGTACGGTCTTCGGCCATCCGTTGGCGCACAATATCGCGTAGCATCCGCAAACGCTGCAACAACGATTGTTTGGGCAAACTGGCTTTAGGCGTACTGGGCATTGCGGCGGTGGTCATATCTCACAGCTCCAGAACAGTCGCCAGGCGGCCGACATTGCCACCCCAGCGACATCCTGCAAAAGTGTATCCCGCCGGCGGCCTCTTAGGAAGCGCCGCCTATTTGGTAATGGCGACTGGGCGCCCCTGGAATCAGCCGACAGAAGCATCCAGCAGCCTCTTAAAGCGCTTGCCTTGTCTCCATGGGTCGCCGATAAAGCGAACCCAAATGGATTGCGCTGCTCTTCTATGGGTCTACCAATAAATGCGGCGAATGGCCAAATGCCGCCCGGCCCTTTTAAACATCGGGGGTCGGGCGTCTCGCCCGAAATGACGTTAAGCGGGCAAGATGCCCGCCCCCCAAGGAATTGGTTTTCGCGCCACGCCGGAAAAATTGGCGGCCCCTCTTCTATCGCTTGGTAAATTTGACGGGCGGCGTTGTGCGTCATTGCGTAAGCTGGGCGAAATCCTTGAAATATCCGGGGTAGGTTTTACTGGTGCATTGCGGGTTTTCAATGCGAATGCCTTTGATGCGTAAACCCGCCACCGCAAAGGCCATGGCCATGCGATGATCGTCATAGGTTGCAATTACCGCTGGCGTCGGCTTGGCTGGCGGCACAATGTGTATGCTGTCAGAGGTGGTGCTTACCTTTGCGCCCAGTTTGGTTAGTTCGGTTTGCAGGGCAGCCAAGCGATCGGTCTCTTTCAGCCGCAGGTTGCCCACATTGCTCACCGTGGTAGGGCCCTGGGCAAATACGG
>JAJXZA010000187.1 GCA_021780285.1 Planctomycetota bacterium | reverse complement strand
CACCAACTTACAACAAATTGGCACCGCTGCAGCCTTCGACGCCATACGCCAATACAATTTTGTGAATTTTGAGGACGAGACAACGCAACCGGCTCGCCGGTGCATTCACCGGCGCCGGCGCTGCGTGGCCGAGAGCGGCGCGCCGCGTTACAATGCCGCCCCTTGAATAGCTGGAGTTTTCATGCATAGCAAACGCAATCTACTGGTAACCTCGGCACTCCCTTATGCCAACGGCGACATCCATATCGGCCACCTCGTCGAGTACATTCAAACCGATATCTGGGTGCGCTTTCAGCGGCTGCGGGGCCATAAAGTAACCTATGTCTGCGGCGACGATGCCCATGGCACGCCCGTCATGCTCCGCGCCCGGCAGGAAAAACTCGCCCCCGAACAATTCATCGCCCGCATGAACGAAGCCCACCGCGCTGACTTCGCTCTTTTTGACATCGGCTTCAGTCATTACTACTCCACCCACTCGCCTGAAAACCAGGAGTTATGCGGCGCTATTTTCGCCAAACTCCAGGCGGGCGGGCATATCGCCACGCGCGACGTCGAGCAATACTTCGACCCCATTGAGGGCATTTTTCTCCCCGACAGGTTCATCCGCGGCACATGCCCCAACTGCAAATCGCCCGATCAATACGGCGACTCCTGCGAGGTTTGCGGCAAGCACTATTCCCCCACAGAACTTATTGACCCACGAAGCGCCGTCAGCGGCAGCAAGCCGGAGCGCCGCAACAGCCGCCATTTTTTCCTTAAACTCAACAACTTCCGCGATCGCCTGCTCAACCTGCTCAAAAGCGGCTTTGTGGATGAACCCATTGCCAACAAACTCCGCGAGTGGTTCAGCGATGAGCTTAAAGATTGGGATATTTCACGCGATGCGCCGTTTTTTGGTTTTGAAATTCCCGGCCATAAGGACAAGTATTTTTACAACTGGCTTGACGCGCCCGTCGGCTACCTCGCGGCTGTGGCAAACTTCAGCAAGCTCTCGCCCACCGCCGTTCAAGACCTCTGGCAGGACAGCGACCTTGAGATTTACCACTTCATCGGCAAAGACATTGTCTATTTTCACGCCCTGTTCTGGCCCGCCATGCTTATGGGAGCCGCTTTGCGCACGCCCACGCGGCTGTGCGTACACGGCCACCTCACCGTCAACGGCGAAAAAATGTCCAAGAGCCGCGGAACGTTCATCAGCGCCCGCCACTTCGCTCAATACCTTGACGCCCAGCATCTGCGCTATTATTTCGCCACCCGGCTCACGCCCGGCGCCGCCGATATGGACCTCAACTTTGAAGACTTTACCGCCCGCGTCAACAGCGAACTGGTAGGCAAACTCGCCAACCTTATCAGCCGCTGCGCCCCCATGCTTATTCGCCTGCTCGACGGGCAAACCGGCATGCCCGTGGTTGATGCCCTGCCCATGCTCGCCGAAATTCGCCAATCCCAGGAAAAAATCGCCGCCCATTACGAGTCGCGCGATTACGCGGCGGCAACGCGGCACATCTGCCAACTCGCCGACCGTGCCAACAAATTTGTTGAAGATCAAGCCCCCTGGACCCTTGTCAAAACCGACGCCGAAGCCGCCCGCGGCGTGCTTACCGCAGCGCTCGACGCGGGCCGCATGCTCACGGTTTACCTCAAGCCGATCCTGCCGCAGTTCGCCCAGCAGGTCGAAAAATGCCTGAACCTGCCGCCGCAGCAGTGGGCATCAGTCGAAGAATCTATGGAATCGCATAAAATAAATCCGTTTGAACATTTAACCCAACGTGTTGATGAAAAGAGGATCGCAACCATGATTGAAGAAAATAAAAATCTCCAGCCAGCCGCCCCGGCTCCCGCGCCCGCTGCTGTCAGCGCCCCCGTGCCAGCGCCCGCCGGCGAACCGCTCGCGCCCACCTGCACCATCGAGCAGTTTGCCGCCATTGACCTTCGCGTCGCGCGCGTTATAAGCGCGGTGGATGTTGTCGGCACCGATAAAATGCTCCAACTCGAGCTTGATGCCGGCCCCCTGGGCAAGCGAACCGTCTTTGCCGGCATTAAAAAGGCCGTCAAACCCGAAACGCTGCCGGGCAGGCTGGTCATTTTTTGCGCCAACCTGGCTCCACGAAAAATGAAGTTTGGCACCAGTGAAGGCATGGTTTTGGCCGCCGGCCCGGGTGGAAGCGACATCTTTCTGCTCGGGGTGGATGCCGCGGCCTCACCCGGCCAGCGCGTTCATTAAACATGAAAATGCTTCAGTGGGGACATCGCCATGAGCAAAAAAAACGCCAAACCAATACCAACGGAGCCTGCCCCCGCAGC
This sequence comes from Planctomycetota bacterium, assembly GCA_021780285.1. Taxonomy (GTDB): domain Bacteria; phylum Planctomycetota; class Phycisphaerae; order WQYP01; family WQYP01; genus JABEVB01. Next base: position 1,665 of record JAJXZA010000187.1, on the reverse strand, counting down.
GCAGCCGGACGACGCCATGCGCCTTAAAGCGTGCCTCGTCGGGCTTGAGAGCGTGCAGCAGGACTGGCTCACCGCCATCGCCCGGGCTGCCGATACCGGCCTGATTGAAGTAACCGCGGCCGGCCACAGCAGTGTGGCTGAAGCCCGCGACCTGGCGGATCATTTTGGCGCCCCATTCTATGACGACCTGCGCCGCATGATGCTCACCCACTCTCCGCAGATCATTATACTCGACCGCCCGCCCGAACTCGGCCTCGATTTTATCGAAGCATGCCTGCAGCAGCAGATCGGCATTTTGAGCCTGGGGCCGGTGGTCAGCAATTTGACCGAGGCGCGGCAAATTGCCGCCATGCTTAAGCCCAAAACGCACCTGCTTTTGAATTGGCCGCTCGCCCTGGAGGGTTGGGCATTCAAACAGTGCCTGCAAACACAGGAATACTTTCTCGATGTTTCGCTGCTGACGGCTGGCTTTTTCGCCATCAACCACGCAATCGCCAAATCGCGTCAGCAGGCGACAACCGAATCGGTCGTGCGATCCATGAGCGTTCTCGCCTGGGATGCCATGCGAACCATTATTGAACTCCTTGGGTTGCCCGCTTCGGTTTATGCCTGCATTGATGGCTCGGTCGGCGAAGGCGATCGCTTTCATGATGCCACCGGCTCGGCGGCCGCCACACTGCGCTTCGCCGATGGCGGCGCCTGCGGCCTGGCCATAAGCGACCGCGAAACGCCCGCACGCCGCGAACTCCTGGTGCAAAGCCGCGCCGGCAGCGTGCGTATGACCGATTTCAGCTACCGAATTTGCGATGCCTCCGGCAAACTTATTGAAGAAGACACGCGAACTCCCATCCCACCCGCCGAGCAGTGCCTGACCGCACTGCAGGATTTTTGCCGCGGCTTTACCGCTCCGCCATCGCCCCACCGCGGCTGGAACCACCTGCTGGTCGAAACCTCCGCGGCAATGGTCGCCATGATGATTTCCAATCGCACCGGTGCCGCCGAGTCGCCGCAGCGGCTGATAGATTTGCGGGCATAGCAGCCGGAGCTTTTGCGCACGGCCGCCGGAGCTTACGCGAAACGGATGCAATCAAATCGCTTTTTGTCGGCGGGCTGCTGCGGCCAGTGACTTCGCAAGGTGGCAAAGTTGGCGCTGCCGCGATATGCTCTTCGTTGCGAAGAGATGCCGAGTACTGTTGAGGTCGAATCGGATGCAAAGTTTTTCACGACGCAAGTTCTTGGCGACAACCGCCGCCGCAGCAACAATTATTGGCCGTCGGCGCAAGGCCGGCAAGGCCCAGGCAGCCGACGCCGGCGGTATCCCCGCGCAGGCGGCGATTGCTGATGTCCACCAGGAAGCCGTTTCCGCACCGGTTTATGCAGCCCTGCCAATTGAAACACCCTTCGTACCCAATAGCGTCGCAGGCTCGCTTGCACGATTGCGCAAAGGCTCACGCGGCAAAACACCCACCGAAAAAAACTTCACGAGTGAGTGGGTTGCATCATTGGCCCAGCGCGGCAACCCGACTGTTTACACCGCCAAAAACAGCAACAACTTCGCCTACATCGGCATGCCCGTCGGCGGCATCGGGGCCGGGCAGATTTATCTTGGCGGCGATGGCAAGCTCTGGTGGTGGGATATTTTTAACCTGCGCACCCGCGGCGGCT
>JAJXZA010000023.1 GCA_021780285.1 Planctomycetota bacterium | reverse complement strand
GCGGAGCACACGGCGTCGATAGCCCGCTTGGGCCAGAATATTTGAAAAAACTGTGAAGTGCATATCGTAAATCTTCCTCTGGGACACTACACTAGATAAGAGAAAACAAGACCCGTCGCAACCCTTTTTACTATACGTTCACTTCCTTGAGCCGCACTCTCCGTATGATCCGCCGCCTGAAGATGATATTTTTAAAGCAGGCCCCTATATTCACCTGCACGATACCGGATACGATATTAAAAATGCCCCGCTGAAGCGGCTGGCCATGCTGGGTGATCAGCAGGCTATCGAGCGATTGTATCAGCTTTATGATGGCAAGATACATTTTGTAGACCGGTATGTCGGCAAGATTCTCGACCACCTTGAAAAGCTTGGCATGAACGACAACACGCTGGTGGTGCTTTTGTCGGATCATGGCGAACTGATTTACTCGCATCCCAAGGACTTTCAGACCTTTGACCACCGCTCCTGCTACGACACCGACATGCACGTTCCGTTGATTATTGCCGGGCCTGGCGTGCCGCAGGGCAAGGTCATTGACGCATTAACCTGCAGTATTGATGTGGCACCGACCGTGCTTGATTATGCGGGCCTCCCATCATTGTCGGGTGCATCGGGCGAAAGCCTGATGCCGCTGCTTAACGAAACGAAGCCGTCGTTGCGGGATTATGTATTTTGTGAGGAAGATGTGGAAATTCCGCTACGGGCTGTTCGCAGTATGAACCGTAAGCTCATACGGAACATGTGGACCGGCGCCGAGCAGTTTTATAACCTCGAGACTGATCCGGCGGAATTGCACAACATCATTTCGCAAAATCCGCCGGAACTCAAAGACCTTCAGGCTCAACTGGATCAATGGCTCGAAAAATATGAACCGATACGGCAGGTTCAGTTGCGTCGGTGGCGTATTTATACTGTCCCCGACAAACAACTCGTCGTGGACGAAATGACTATTGGCAGCCAGATGATGATCGAAGGCGGCAAATGGAAGTCCGACACCGTGCCTGCCAGCGAAAATTATGCGGGCGGATGCTTCTGGGCCGATGGCGGCAATGGTTCGCATTATGCCATTTGGCGCGGGTCTGCCAATAAATCGGGCGTCGGGCCATGCCGAATCATACCAAACGGCATTTGCACTACAAAAACATGGGTTATGACGATGAAATATCGCGTCACGCCAGAAAAATTGGCAGACCCTTTGGCGCACCGACAGCCCCAAACTTGGCGACTACGAAATTTATATCTATTATGGAAAGCCTTCGATAGGCAAACTCGCAACCAACGCTCCATGTACTGTTGTTACCGATAAGGGCGAAAGCCCGACTGTAACTGTAGACTTTAATCATGATCCGGCGAAGTGGCATCTCGTGGGCCGATATCACAATCCGCTGTATCTGAAGCTGACGAATGCCGCCGATGGCGCAGTAATTGCAGATGCTGTCAAGTTTGTACGGGTGAGCCTCTCGTAACTCTTGGATATCCTGCATGTGGCCAAGAGCTAACGCGGCTTCTCCGGCCAGCGCCAGCGCTGGCAGGCCATTACGCGTCGGTTTGTGCTGGTTGGCTTGCAGGCTTGGTATCCGGCGGGGTGATCGCCTTGGCGTTGGTGGCGTGAAGGTCAATCTGTTCCAGAATGCGCGGCAGGTCCTGCCACATCCAGCCGTCAAAGTTTACCTTTTCCAGAATGCCATCGGCATTATTAAACGTAATGGTGACCGTGCCGCGTGTGGTCCATTGGCGGTTGTCAATTTCAGTGATGCGGTCCCATGCGATGAACCGCCCGTTGGCAAGCGTGAGGCCGTTGTCGTCAGCCTTGAGTTTCAGGCGATTAATACGGTAAAACCATAAGCCGCCGACACAGGTAAGCACCACAAGAATAATGACAATGCGCCGTTGATTGGAAATGTCCGTTACCGAATGCCACCCGCTGAACTGGGCATCGTGCACAAGATGATCAAATGACTTCCGCTGCGACTTTGTTTCGTTCTGCCAACCTTGCCAGGTTTTCAGGATGGCCTTTTCAGCCGAGGTAACATGCCGGCTGGTAAGCATTTTCTTGACGACAGCGTCATCGGCTTTGGGCCAGCCTTGCCAACCATCCCATGCAAACCATGCGCCAAATAGCACGCACAGCAACATCAACACCAGCGGGCGTCGGCGTTCCCATTCGCTGCGTTTTACCTGAACATTCATGGTACCCCCAAGGTATTGGTAAGCCGTTACTCCGGCTTAACCGATGAAGTAAATGCCCTGCGGCGGGCTATTATTCCGGCGCATTCATGTCTTGACGCCATATCCATCGCCAAAACCACGCCTTCAGCTGCTCCGGAAAACTACCGTGGCCTACCGGGTGCGTTGGAATGCGCGGTATTGCCTGCGGATGCCGCAGACCCCATTCAATAAACCGGCTCGTTTCATCGAGCATGCTCTGCCGCAATTGCTCGTAACTCTGCTCATGCCGCCGACGTACGGATAAGTTTAACAAACGCCATCCATCCTGAAACGGACACCATGCGCGATTATACGCCAACACGGCTGCTTGTCGCTACCCCAGGGAATAAAGATTTACAGGCATAGAAAAAGCGCCCAATGGGTAGCAGCAGGGGCCATTGGGCCGGCCCAACCGGGTGGCGAACGCGTTTCGGTGGTTAACGGCCAAAGAAATTAGCACTCGGATATGGATTTGATGGGTTGTTTGGATTGCAAGAGGCGTGTAGAGTACAAAAATGGTTGGCTGAAGCCGAAGCAGCCGACGATTCAGATGGAGGTGTCGCCATGGCGCCTAATAATCGTCGCAATCCCGCGTCGCTTTACGAACTGCTCGATAAAAATGCGCTGAAGTCATCGCGTAAAGCCGGGCCGCTGAAAATACCCGATTGGTTTAATAAATCCTCGCGCGCTGCACCCGCTGCGCCTGCGCCTCCAACCACCGAGCCGCCCGCCGCCGCGCCTGCGCCCGCAAGCACCGGTGAAAGCGCCCAGCCCACGACCGCACCACCCATCGAAAAGACTGCAGCCGCGCCATCCGCAACTGCAGTTTCTCCAGGTGCTACAGTGTCGCCCAGCCCATCATCATCCGATCCTTTTGACCGATTGGTAAACGCCGGTCCGCCAAGCCTGCGTATGGTAAGCCCTTTGAGCCGCAGCGAAGCACCTTCGGCATTGGGTGGCCGGCCGCCGTGGATGCTGCTTGGTGCAGCGAGTTTGCTTGGCGTCATACTGCTTATAGTGGTGATTGCTTTGAGTCGAGGTGGCAAGTCGCCCAAGGGAGAGGCTGTGCCGACCGTAACCGGCCCTGTGGGGCCAACAACTTCAAAGCTGGTTCCATATCCCGAGGCGGCCGTTCCAAACACGGATGCAGGGCAACCCGCTCCCGTGGACAACACGCCAGTGTCGCCAACTATGCCAAGTACCGCAGCGGTTGTAGCGATGGATCGCGTAAAGTTTGACCCGCAGGCCTGGTACCTGGTTATTTTGACAACCCGGCCCGCTCTGGCCCAGCGAGCGGCGGCGTTCATAGCCGCGCATGGTGTGAGCGTTACCGTAGCGCCGCACATTCACGATTTGGCCACGGTTATTGCCGTACAAGGCTATCGGGATCGGGCAAACCCCCAAGCCATTGCTTTCAGGCGGCGCGTGGTTCATATAGGAGACCTGTTGCCTGAAGCGCGGCGACTGCATCGCAGCGTGTGGAGTGACGCGTACTTCAGGCATATCAGTATCCATCGGTGAAGCACTTGCTCATGTGCCACGGCAGCGAGCATCTTGACGGTTGGGTAAGGCGAGCGGAACGCTGGTGTCGCATCTGCTCGCCTGCGGCATATGGATGGTGGGTCGAAAGGCTTATGCAAATTGAAAAGGAAGGTTAACTCATGGCTGAAACAGGTGTTTCAACGGAATCTTTGGGCGTCGGACTTAAAGAAGTTTACCGCGGTAAGAAGCTTCGTATGGCTATTATTGGCTGCGGCGGCATTTGCGCAACGCAAATGCAGTCGCTGCGGCAATTGCCGGAAGTTCAGGTCGTGGCAGGAGCCGATATTCACCAATGGCGGCTCGATGCCCTTCGCGCAAGCTTTGGCGTTACCGAATTATTTACCGACTATCGCCGCATGTTGGCAAAGGTAAAACCTGATGCCGTCACGGTTTGTACCCCCAACGGCGTCCATGCCCCGGCTGCGATTGCATCGCTCAATGCCGGTGCTCATGTCATTACGGAAAAGCCGATGGCCATGACGCCGCAGGAATGCCAGCGCATGATAGACGCCGCTCGAAAAAATAAGCGCAAGCTTGCGGTTGGATTCCAATACCGTTTTCATCCCAGTACGCAAATGCTGCGGCGTGCGCGCGACGAGGGGCAGTTTGGAAAGGTGATGTTTGTCAAATGTCAGGCGCTGCGGCGTCGGGGCATTCCGAATTGGGGCGTGTTTGGGCAGAAGAAGCTGCAGGGGGGAGGCCCCATGATTGACATAGGCGTGCATGTTCTGGAAATGGCTCATTACCTGATGGGATCGCCCAGGCCGGTGGCCGCGAGCGGACGCACCTGGACCTACATGGGCGACAAGCCCAGCGATGTTGTGAGTCAGTGGCCCGGCTGGGACCACAAAACGTACACGGTGGAGGACCTTGCCGTAGGTCACATCCGGTTTGCAGATGGGGCCGTGCTGCAGATTGAATCATCCTTTGCGGCCCATATTGAAAAGGATGTGTGGAACTTCACTCTGATGGGTGACCGCGGCGGTTGCACTTGGGATCCACCGACCATTTTTACCGATCGGGCTGGCACCATGATAAACTCGACGCCCGCATACCTTCCGCGGGGTGATTTCCAAACCCTCTTCGACTTAAAACTTAAGCACTTTGTTGATGCTGTGCTACATGATAAGCCGCTGGAAGCCCCGGGCGAGGCAGGTTTAGCCGTCCAAAAAATTATTGATGGTGTATACCGGTCGTCTTCCGTTGGCCGTGAAGTGTTGATCAAATAGCCCAAGTTAATCCGGAAGGCCTACGGTTGCAAAAATAGTATTCGTGTTTATAGAATATATTTATGATATTTAAGAAGATTGCATCTAGGCATGTAGTCGCAGGTTGATCCGGCGGTTCAATTAGGTGTGCCTATGGTATTCAGCCCTAGTACGGTAGCTCACGCGGTACTTAATGCAACCTCATCGGCTCTGATGGTGGTTGACCCCCAATCGCGGATTTTTTTCGTCAACCATACCGCTGAAAAGCTCTTTGGCATTTCTGTCGCAAAGGTCAAGGGTGGGCCGTTAAGTGCGGCGCTATCCGACCCGGTGGTGGCGGCGGCAATTGCATCGCTTGTCGCCCGTGTCAGCCGGGGCGATCGGGAGTTTCAAGTTGACAGCAAACTCAAGGATGCCGCTGGCAATCTCCGGCACATCAAGTGGGACGTATTGCCGCTGGCGCACCGCGACCTGCCCGACATAATGGCTCTGCTGGTGGGGCGCGATGTAACGCGTCAAGTTGCCGCCGAAGAGGCGCTGCGGCGCAGCGAATCGCGGCTGCGAGCACTTGTGGAAACTGCGGTGGACGCCATCATTACAATTGATGATCATGGGAAGATAGAATCGGTCAACCCGGCGGCGGAAAAAATGTTTGGTTACACCGCAGCCGAAATGCTCGGCAAGGGCGTTGAGATGCTCATGCCAGACCCATACCGGGGGGAACATCACGCCTATCTGTCCAACTATTTGCACACGGGCAAAAGGCGGGTAATCGGAATCGGCCGGGAGGTGACAGGCCAGCGTCGCGATGGGTCGCTGTTTCCGATGTATTTATCCGTTGGCGAGCAGACGGTGGATGGTCGTCGCTATTTTACCGGCATTGTGCGGGATATCACCAACGTTAAACGCATGGAAGTGGAAGTTCTGGAAATCAGCGAGCGCGAGCAGCAGCGCATCGGCCAGGACCTTCACGACGGGCTGGGGCAACTGCTCACCGGTGCGGCATTCATGACCAAGGCGATGGCGGGGCGGTTGGAAAAACTGGATGCAAACCTGGCGCACGAGATGCAGTCTATTACGCAAATTATGAATGACTGCATTCGCCAGAGTCGCGAGCTGGCCCGGGGCCTGCAACCGGTGAGCGAGGCGGCGGATCTGCCGACGGCGCTCGCGCAGATGGCGACGCAGGTGGAACACTTGTTTCAAGGTGTTGCATGTCGCGTGCAGTCTGCTGTGCTACCGCCCGAGGTGCCCGTTGGCGTTGCCACTCACTTGTATAGAATAGCCCAGGAGGCGGTGGGCAATGCCGTGCGCCATGGCCAGGCGCGGCACATTGAGTTATCGCTGCGAACGCTTGGGCCGGCGGTGCGTCTGATGATACGCGACGACGGCAAAGGCATTGCCGCAAGGGGTGGCGACGGCATGGGACTTAAAACTATGAGTTATCGCGCCCGCGCCATCGGGGGGCACTTTGATATCCGTAGCACGCCGGGGCATGGTACGATAGTCATATGCTCTATCGGCTGGCCCGATACAGTGGAAAAGGAGGCTCGATGATGGCCAAGCGCCCAGAACCCGGAAAAACCCGGCTCAACATGTTGGACTCGCACCGAAACCCGACGCCTGTCAAAACAGGCCCGCGTATTTTGCTGGTGGATGATCACCCGATTGCCCGGCAGGGCGTGCGTCAGATGATTGAACATGCCGGCGACTTACAGGTATGTGGTGAAGCCGCTGATGCCGATACCGCCATGGATGCCGTCGCGCGGCTGCATCCTGATCTTGCGGTCGTAGACCTATCCCTGCAGGGAAAGCCGGGGATCGAGCTGATTAAGGATTTGAAGGTTCGCTATCCCGATATTCGCATTCTGGTGCTGTCCATGCACGACGAGAAGATGTATGCCGAACGGGTGCTGCGGGCTGGGGCCCGCGGCTATATCATGAAGCAGGAGGCCACAGAAAAAATATTAACTGCTATTCGTCGCATCCTCTCGGGCGACATTTATGTCAGCGATGCTATTTCCGGGCGGCTGCTGCAACAGCTTGCCGCCGGTGGCAATAAACCGCTCAAAAGCTCGCTTGATCTGTTAAGCGATCGTGAATTGGAAATCTTTCAACTGCTGGGGCGGGGCAAATCGGTACGTGAAATTGCCGGGATGCTGCATCTTAGTTCTAAAACCGTTGAGGCCCACCGTGAACATATCAAGGAGAAGCTGCAGCTCAACTCCAGCACCGAGCTGCTGCGCCTGGCCGTTCAGTTGGAAATGCAGAGCTGATTCTTCCATGGCATCGGCTGGCGGCGCTATTTCGGCAGCGATTGGTTGATCCCATCGCGTGTGTGCAGTTCCACATCCGTTTGAACCATCCTTTTAAACCTCAGCTATAGGGAAATTCCCTACCCCAAGTTGCCAGGAAATCGCATGCCGAAATCGAAGATGTCCTGATTGTGCCAGCCCGCAATCGCCGGCAAAATTGTATCCTGCGAGCAGGGGCTGGTAACGGCCGTTTGTGGTGACTGCGGCCGTGGCGGTTCGCCGATGGTATTTTGGCGGTCGCCAGTGAACAAGCGGGTTGTTTTTGATGGTGGGTTAGATGCCGATGGCCGAGAGAAGTAAAAAGAACCTTCCCGTCAAGCGTGCAGCAGTGCCGCGCCGCCGGCAAACTGCTCAAACGGATGGCCGCATCCCCCGCCATCCTGTACGGCGCATGCTCATCGCACTCGATGCCAGCCCGGCCGCTGCTTGTGCCGCTGAAATGGGCTTTGCGCTTGCTTCGCGTTTGGCGGCCAGTGTGGCAATGGTGCATGTGGTGGACAGCAGTCGCATTATGGTGGGCGGAACGCCGGCCGGTGTACCTGAAGCTATTGACGACCTGCGAAGCCGCGGCCGTTTGCTTTGCCAGGAAATGGCCCATAGTCATGGATGGAAAAAATATGATCTGTTTGTGATGGTGGGGAGTCCCTCCGTCGAGATTTTGGCGACGGCGGCCCGCTGGAAAGCGGACTTGCTCGTTATGGGCAGCCATGGGGGATCACGTTCAGGCCGTTTCTTTCTGGGCAGCAATGTTGAAACCGTAATTCGCGAGGCTCCGTGTCCGGTACTGGCCGTCGGACCTCAGGATTGCCCGGCTCCTGCCGGCATGGCTCGCGTGCGCCGGGTGCGCACGCGCCGCTGATTCATCACCGGGCTGCGGTGTTAATCTTCCTCATTCGCTTTTAATGTGTTCAGGCAATAGAAGGTTGCCTTCTCCGGCGACCTATGTCCTCATTTAGTTTAGCGGGCCGTGACCGCTGCGATGGCATTTCATGGGCTATTGCGATGAAGTGTCATTGAAAAAAGTGCGCCTTGCAAAGAAGTGCGCTGTGGTGTACCGTTGACTCCGCACGGGATGCCGCCACAAGCTGTTGGCTCCCGTGCCGGGGAGCCGACGCATGGCAGTGCAGTTTATTTTAGGCCGCGCAGGCACGGGCAAAACACGCTTATGCCTTGACGAACTTGTTGAGGAGTCCCAGCGGCAGCCGTTGGGGCCGCCTTTGTATTGGCTGGTGCCCGAGCAGGCGACATTTATGTGCGAACGGCTGCTATTGGCCGATAGCCGTTTGCCCGGGTCGTTTCGCATAAAGGTGTTGGGATTTCGAGGCCTGGTACGTGTGCTGGCAGGCCAGCTCAATATACCGATAAACAACGCTTTAACGCCCATTCGGCGCAGCATCCTGCTGGCCGACGCGGTGGAATCGTGCCGAAGCCAACTCACCGTTTTCAGGGCGGCGGCCGGCACTGCCGGCTTCATCAATGTCGTGGATGGAATATTGCGGGAGCTGTTGCAGAACGGTCATACCGGAGAATCGCTGCGGGAACTGATGGAGCGCCAAGGCGAAGGGCTGGGTAAAGCGCCGGGTCTACGCGATAAACTCACCGATCTTTCTATTTTGCTAAGCGCGTGGCAGAGAGTTTGTGGCAAGAACCATCAGGATACAAACGTGCTGCCCGGCCTGGTCGCGGACGGTCTTGCGGCGAATGCGCAGCCAGTGGCCGAAGCGAGTATTTGGGTGGATGCCTTTTCGGCGTTTAACCAGATGGAGATAAAATTGCTGGGCGCTTTAGCCAAGAGGGCCCGGCACGTAACCATTACGCTGCTGCTGGATCCGCACAGCCCCACGTTCAGCAACGAGCAGTCGCCACCTGCAGGTCTTTTTGCCCGTACTGAGTTGATGTATCGAAGGTTGTGTCGGCGATTTAACGAAGCTGGGGCGCCACGGCTGGCCAATCGTCTGCTGTCGCAGCCGCATCGGCACAGAGCCGCCCCGGAACTGCAAAATCTGGAGAGCCTGTTGGCAGGCGGGCAAACCGCCCTCGCCGCAGCGTCACCGCTGAATGCCGCCGCTCCGCGCTCCGCCATCAGCATTTGGTCGTGTGATTCGCCGGAGGCGGAGGTAATTTCGGTGGCGCGCTATATCCGTCGGGAGGTGAGTCAGGGCAGGCTGCGCTATCGGCAAATTGGCGTAATTGTTACGGATCTCGACAGTTATGCAGAAATTATCGCCCGCGTTTTTAGTGCTCATGGCATCGGGCATTTTATTGATCGTCGGCGATCCATGCAGCATCACCCACTGGTGGAGCTTATTTCCGGCGCTTTGGCGGCTCCATTGGGTGGATACAAGCGCCAAGACATGCTGTCTTTGCTAAAAACGGGTTTAGCCGGGTTAACGGCCGAACAGGCCAACATGGTGGAAAATTATGTGCTCGCCCATGGGATAGATGCGGATGATTTTTCTAAGCTGTGGCCATGGACGGCCCGGATGCACGAACCAGATGCCGGATTCTTGACAGCCTACACACAGCGGATAAATGCTGCCAGAGAACGCTTTTATTCCGGGTTTGCCCCATGGTTTAAACTGCTGGCCGCAACAGCGCCTTCATCAGCTCGAGGCGGACTGGACTCTGCAGAAAATGGTGCTGTACTGCATACAGGTACGCAACTGGCAGCGGGGCTTATCGAATTGCTGGAACGGTTAAACGTGCAGCAATATTTGCAGGAATGGATTGCGGATGCCGCCAACCGCGGAGATCAGGAGTCGGCCCTGGCGCACCAGCAGGCCTATGCTCAAGTGATGGAACTGCTGAGTCAAATGCAGATCATGATGGCACAGCGCAAAATTTCGGCAGCGGCATTTGCCCGACTATTCGCCATGCAAACCCAAGTGCTTACGTTGGGCCTGGTGCCGCCTGCGCTTGATCAGGTGCTGGTATCGTCGGTGCATAGGTCCCGCCATCCAGAATTGCACACGGCTATTGTGCTGGGCGCAGCAGAAACCCAAATGCCGCAGGTGGTTCCCGAAGATGCATTTCTAAGCGATGTGCAGCGCGCTGCGTTTAATGCCGTTGCGCCGGGCGGCGAGATCAACCCCGGTTCGCGGCAATCGCTGTTGGAGGCTCCATTCTTTGACTACATTGCTTTAACGCGAGCCTCAAGTCGTTTGATTATCAGCTATCCCCGCGCTGGCTCCGATGGCCATCGTGTGGAAGAGTCCAAATATATCGAACAAATCCATCGAACCATACCGCAGGTTGATGTACCAACCATCGTTCCCGCGGCAACACCGCTGCAGGCCGCCAATGCCGCTGACATAATAGCCGCCATATTTCAATGGACTGGACAACATGTTGGCCGACGCCTGCCGACGCGTGCCGTTACCTTATCCGATTATGGTTTAACCGCGCCTGTGGCGGCCGGATTGACACGCTGGCTGCTGGAAAATCCACCGTTGGAGGCAGCGGCTCTGGCTCGACAGGCGTTTGGCGGCTGGCGGCAGCCTGCGGATGTAATGCTCAATGCAGCCAGGCCGTACTATTGCAACGATAAGCCGATCACCGTCAGCTTAAGCCAACTGGAAACATATGCGGCCTGCCCGCTGCAGCATTTTTATAAATACCGCCTGCGATTGCTGGAACGTGATACACCCGCGATTGATGAGACCTCCCGCGGCTTGCTGTATCACAAGGTGCTCGAGGGCATATTTAATGATGTCATTGCGGGCAGGCATCCATGGCCGCCAACGGGTGAGAAAGCTTTGAATGATTTGGTGGAGCTGCATTTAACACGCGTATTCGCCGGCGTCGGAAAAGATGTTCTGCATCTGGATGCCGAGGTGGCGTTTCTTAAGCGTCCCATGACGCGGCATCTTGAGCGGCTTATGCGTGCGCAAGGCGCACGGGCTAAAGTCAGTGACTTTAAGCCAAAATGGGTGGAGTTTAAGTTTGGCTTTGCCGACGGCCCGCCACCGCTGCAGTTGAAGCTTGACAATGGAGATGAACTACATGTCAGCGGCAAGATAGATCGCATAGACCTTACCCCCGGCGGTCTTGCGCTGGTTATTGATTATAAAACGCGCGGCCGCAACTTTGATTATGTCGCTTTTAGAGCCGGTCTCAACCTGCAGTTGCCGGTGTATATGTTGGCTCTAAAAAGTCTGTCGAACCCCGCCATGGCAATCAAACCAGCCGCAGGCCTGTATTTCGGGATTGAATCCAGATGGGATGGTAAAGGCGGCGATTCCGGCGAGGCGGAAATATTTGAACAGTCCCGTGGGCTTTTCAGTATTGAGGCGGCGGATGAGCTGGAGCCTGTGGCTGATGGTCAAAGCGCCAAATCTGTTAAGCATCAACTCACCAAGGCCGGCGAGCCACATAAAACGGCCAGCGATGCCGTCACGGCCCAACAGTTTGATGCGGTGCTGCGCGCAGCGGAGCATCAAATGCGGGTATTGGGCGGTGGAATCAGCCAGCTGAAAATCGCTCCTGCTCCATACCGGCGCGGCGCAACAACAGCGTGTCAATATTGCGATTATCGGGCGGTTTGCCCATTTGACCGGGTGCGCGGCAAGACTCGAATAATTGAGGTGGCCAGGAAGCCGGACGTTTTGAAAGTGCTGTTGACTATAGCGTGAGACGATATGCCCATGCCTGACTGGACAGAATCACAGAAAAGAGCCATCGAGCATTTCAGCGGCGATTTGCTGGTGAAGGCCGGTGCAGGTTCGGGTAAAACCACCGTGCTGGCCCAGCGCTGCGCAGCTCTGGTAACGCGGCAAAGCGATCCGTGCGGTGTTGACGACTTGCTGGTCGTCACTTTTACCGAAGATGCCGCCCGCGAGATGCGCGGAAAAATCGCCCGTGCGATCAGGGCGGCTGCCGAGCAAAGCGCAAACTCACTTCGTTTGCGACAGCAGGCGGCGCTGGTGGATCAGGCTCGCATTTCAACCATCCATAGTTTTTGTAAATGGCTGATTACGGCGTACTTTCATGAAAGCGGCCTGGATCCGGCATTTACCATGCTCAATGAACATGAAGCACAATTGATGTTCTCACAATCGCTGCGCGAAACGCTCGCCCAATGGTTGGACAGGCGGGATGACGACGCCGAAAAACTTAAAAGGGTTCTCGACTATTACGCCAATGGAGATGCGGGTTGGTTGGACGGTTGTGCCCGCAAGCTGCGACTGACATTTGATACGTTAAGCGATCTGGACGTCTGGGTGCAAGGGCTTAAGAATGCGGCGCCCAGCGCCGGCAGCGTGGCACGAGAATACGGTTGTTGGTTCGCCCGGAAGCTTACCGAAATGGCGCAAATGCTCGCTGACCTGCCGCCGGCGCCTGCTAAATTAAGCGCCAGCGAGCGGCAGATGTTTGACTGGCTAGCCGATACAAACATCAAGATACGATCCATGGCCGCAATGCTTGCCGCCAATCCAGAAAAAAACTGGCCAGGGATGCAGCAGCTTACACGGGAAATTACCGCCTGCCGGCCCAAAAGCGTGCGTGCGGTTGATGAGTTGGCCACGGAGGTTAAGGAAAGGTTTTATGAACCGTTAAAAGAACATTGGAAAGACCTTTCGCCAACCCTCGAAACGTCGTTGGACGTGTTGGCCAAGCGCGAGATTGAGAGCCACCGGCTTACGGTATCGCTGGTGACGTTTGTGCTGGATGTGCGCGCCGCTTATAGCGCTGTCAAGCAGGCTCGCAACCAGCTCGATTTTTCTGACTTGGAGCAACACGCCTACAAGCTGCTGACAAAGCCCGAAAGCAAGGCTCTGGGTGAACTTCGCAGGCGCTTTAAGCACGTCATGATAGATGAATATCAGGACACCAATCCTTTGCAGGATGCCCTGCTGGCATTGCTGCAAAGCGAAAAAGGCAGTTATTTTACGGTAGGCGACCAGCAGCAAAGCATCTACGGCTTTCGGGGCAGCGAACCGCAGTTGTTTCAGCAGAGAGCCAGGGAACTCAAGCAACAATCTGCCAAGAAAGTTGTTGAAATGGCGGATAACTTCCGCACATTGCCGCCTGTACTCACTGCTATTAATAGAGTCTGCGCCCATCTGGGTAAGCAACTTCCGGATGGCGACTTTGAGGCGATGGCTCTTGAACCCAAACGGGGCAGTGAGAAGGCGTCGGAATCGTCTTCGCCATTGGTGGAGTTGACGCTGCTGTACAAGCCCAAAGAAAATGAGGTCGAGTCGAGTGACGGGACCGATGATATAGATTCTTCCGATGAACCAAGCGAGGACCCGCGTTTAATGGAGCTGGAGGCTTTCGCGGTGGCCCGGCGACTCAAGCAGCTTGTGGAAGGCGGCTTGGAAATTGAAGTCAACGGTCAAAAGAGATTGCTGCGATATGGTGACTGCGCCATCCTGCTTAGAAGCGTCCGCAACAAAGCCAATGTGTACGTGCAGCAACTGATCGAGGCTGATGTGCCGGCTTTTGCTGAGCTTCGCAGTGGATATTTCGCCGCCCCGGAAATTCAGCACGCTTTGGCATTATTGAATGTCCTTGATAACCCGGATCAAGATATCGCTCTTGCGGCCGTGCTGGCTGGGCCGCTGGGCCGCTTTTCGCATGATGAGCTGGCGCTGATTCGGGCGGCTCCAGCGGCCAGGGGTTGCAGCCGGTTTTACGAGGCCGTGCAGGCTATAGTTCAACATAAGAACGATAATTCCGCCTGGGCCGATCTTGCTCGGAGAATTGAAAGGTTGCAGCGTCAGCTTGATCACTGGCGGCAAGATATTAAAACCATCGGATTGCCGGCGGCTTTGGCTCGCATCTATGATCAGACCGGCCTGCTGACCCATTATGCCGGCACGCGGAATGGCACACAGCAAATGGCCAACCTTCGCATGTTGCAGCAGCGGGCACAGCAGTTTGCCGGCTTCAACAATCAGGGGTTGTTTCGATTTTTAGAGTTCCTCCGGCAGCTGGAAGATGATGAGGGCGACCTTGGAACAGCCGCAACCGCGTTGGAAGGGATGGATGCCGTGCGTGTGATGTCCATCCATCAAAGCAAAGGGTTGGAGTTTCCGGTGGTGGTGGTGGGCGGCCTGGGATCAGGCCCCAATAAACAGGATTTACAGCACGATTTGCTGGTAGATAGAAAGCGTGGGGCGTCACTTCGGTTTATTGATGTTCATTTGCGCCGCAAGTTTAATCCGCTCGCCTATGAACAAATCCGGGAGGCGGCTTTCAGGCGGCTTCATGAAGAAGAGGCCCGTCTTTTGTATGTGGCCATGACGCGGGCACGAGATCGCCTGCTGCTGTTTGGGTCAAGCAAAGCGGCGCACTTGGATAAACTTTCGCCTCTGGCGCCCATTACATGGATTCGCGATGCCCTTGCAGCGGCGGCTGACGCTGGTGAAACAGTACGGCAGCAAGAACTGGATGCCGACGAGGTGGCTTGCTTGGCGGCCAGAGCCACCCAAGGCGATCTCGCGGCTACGCATGAGGCTGGCTTAGTAGCCGGCGAAATCGCCCGCGGCAATTTGGCCGCACTGCAAAGCGTCAAACTCTCTGCTGCTGAACAGCAGGCATGTGACGAGATCATCAGCGTTGCGGCCGATCCGTACCGATACCGTGTGCTGGCAGGCTTGCCCGCGGCGACCAGCGTAACGCGGCTTAAAGCGCATTCCGGCGAGGCAGCGTTGCCTGCCGAGGCCGCGGCGTCAGAGGTAGACGATGCCCTGCGCGTGCCGCAAGGGGAGGATGATGATAATCCTGCCGTTGAAACTTCCGGGCTGATGTCTAAGGCTGGTTCGGCTGCAATAGCCCGCGGTTTGGCCATGCACCGCTGCCTGCAATATATTGATTTAACGCAGACCGCCGATACCTTGCATGTGAAAGCGCAGCTTGATCAACTGACTTCCCGTGGCATTCTCACAGTACAAGAAGCCGAATTGGTGGATGCCTCTGCAATCGCCTGGTGCCTGCAGACGCCCATTGGTCGGCGGTTGGCAACTGCTTCGGTCGCCCAGGGCCGGCTTTTCCGCGAACTTCCATTTTTGTGGAGCGTTCCTGTAACCGAACTTGGAGGTGAATTGCCAACAGGTTTAGAACTCACCGACTCGGCCGACCGCCCGCTGGTGCGCGGCGTTATTGACGTGCTGTTGCTTGAGCCAATGCCTGCCGCAAATGGTGCACCAAGCACACTCCAAGGACACATTATAGATTACAAAACCGATGCGCCCGAATACGTTCAGCAGCGGCTTGAAATGTACCAGCGACAGCTTTCCTATTATGCCCGTGCGGTGCGCGAAATACTTCATATTCCAATTACCGCCGGCACACTCATCTTTCTAACCGCACGACAAGTACAGTCGGTGCAGGTATAGACTCATTTTACGCCGGCCAACACCGCCGACTTGCCTCTCGTCGCAAAGTGTTGCGCCAGGAACGAGGCGGCAAGAGAGGAACTGCATAGTCAGGATGTTGTGCAACTCTTATTGCTGCAAAGCGCGAGACGCCAACACGGCGATTGCATCAATAGCATCCTACAATGGCGGGGCGGGGGCGTTGGGTTGGCCTATTATGGTTAAAGCTATTGGCATAGGATCTTCCAGCGGTTTACCTCCAGTCTCAACCGCCAGCCCGGCGGTGAGCGCTGCCCCCAGCACGCCTATGGCGGCCATCATCATCAT
>JAJXZA010000177.1 GCA_021780285.1 Planctomycetota bacterium | reverse complement strand
GGGTCGCGCAAAAGACCCAATGTAAAAAAGCCGCCCGAAGGCGGCTTTCAAAGCAGGTTGTAAACAGCTTGCGCTGATCAGAACTTGTGACGGATGCCCAGGGCGAAGCCGTTGGAGTTGGCATTCGCAATACCCAAATTGGTGCTGGCATTGCTGTTGGCAACAAAGTTTGCGCCGTTGCTGTTGGCAATATGCGAGTACGAGGTGTACAGGTTGGTGCGCTTGGACAGGCTGTAGGTGTAGCCGATGGCGTACTGCTTGGCGGTCGGCTCGGAGGCGGGAGAACCCATGCCATTCTTGTACTCGCCAACAGAGGCCAGGATGGCGCCCGGGCCGACCGGCACGGTGGCGCCGAGCATCCAGGACTTTTGGCTGCCGGAAATGCCGTCAACCTTGAGGTTGGAGTACAGCGCGGTGACCTTGGCGATACCGAAGTCGTAGCCACCATACAGGTCATACATCTTCAGCTTCGAGCCGCTGTTGAAGGCGGCGCCCAGGTTTTCCATGTTGCTGATCTGCGAGTAATCCACAGCAGCCATGATGGGGCCATTGCTGTAATTGCCGCTCAGCCAAACCGCACGGCTGGTGCTGCCTGCCGTGTTGATGGGGTTGGCCGCGTTGCCAACGTTGAACGTGTAGGCAGCAGTGCCCGTGAAGCCGGCGAAATTGGGCGAAACATACGCCAGGGTCTGGTCAGCACGGTACAGATTGGCCACGCCGTTCTTGTTGAGCAGCGACAGGTTGCCGTAGCTGCCAGTCAGGCCAATGGCAAACGGGTCGTAGGCGATCTGGTTGTCATAGGCCGGATTGTTCAGACGGCCACCGACCACGGTACCAAAACCACCGGTCAAGCCGACATAGGCCTGGCGCTGCATGAAGCCGCCACCTGAGCAGTAGCCGCTGGAGTTGCCGCCAGTGACGTTGGTGCCAGCGGCGCAGATGCCGGTTTCAGCATTGAAAATGGCGCTCAGACCGCCGCCCAGGTCTTCCTTGCCTTTCAGGCCGATGCGGGAAGGCGACTGGATGCCGGACTGCAGGCCGGTGAAGCTGGCAGTGGTGCCAGGGGCAGTGCCCGTGTTGCTCGGGGCGACACCAGTGTAATGGGCCACGCCCATGTCGATAATGCCGTACAGCTGCACGCTGCTGTCAGCCGCGAAAGCGGAGCCAGTGAAGGCGCCGATGACGGCGAGGGCGAGTAGTGATTTTTTCATTGAGCATCTCCAGGTTGTAAAGGGCCGACCGTGAGGGCCGGTAAAGAGACGGGCGGCAGAGGCAAACCGCTGCGAAACCCAGCTCGTCGCAGACCTAAAGCATTCCGCTTCCGAGACCCGCTCAATTTACCAGCGCATCAGCGCAGGTGCATATGGTCGGGGCACTTCCTCTTGACTTTTGTTGCCAAGCAACAACAAAAACAGCCCGCGAGCGGGCTGTTTAGCGCAATTCGGCAGTCATGCCGGGGCTTTGAAGCCCGCCATGATGGCGGGCCCTGAGACCCGAACCAACCTCAGAATGAATGCAGGATACCCACGGCAAACCCGCTGGAGCCCTGGCCGAGTACGCCAGAATTTCCGTTGGTCGCCGTATTGACGGCAAGCGCAGTGCCTGCACGGTTGCCCGCTTTGGCATCGTTGTTGATGTGCGCGTAGGAGGTGTACAGCATGGTGCGCTTGGACAGGTTGTAGCTGTAGCCAATGGCATACTGTTTGGCGGTTGAGGTACTCGCGCTGGTACCGGCGGGCGACAGCGAGTTGCCATACTGGCCGTAAGACACCATGACATTGCCAGCGCCAACAGGTGCATTGGCGCCAACCAGCCAGGACGAATCGTGACCGCTGTAATAGTCAGCCGTTCCGCGTTCGTAGATCGCCATCAGGTTGGCAATGCCCACGTTGTAGGAACCAAACAACTGCCACACTTTATAAGCGCCATCCGAGTTGGTGCCCGTGATGTTGCCGACCTTGCTGTAGTTGGCACCGACAGTCGCTGTAGAGCCGAAGGCATAGTTGCCATCAAGAGACCACAGGGTTTTCTTGTTGCCAGCGGTATTGATGGGGTCAGTGGCTGCGCCGGTGTTGAAAGAGTAGTCACCACGCAACGTCAGGCCGGCCAGCGACGGCGAAATATAGGTGATAGTTTGGTTGGACCGCAGCAACGAACCAACAGCATTTCCATTCAAGCCAAAAACGCCAAGGCTGAAGTTGGAATAGGCGCCGGTGAAACCCGCCTGGAACGGGTCGTAGTTGATCTCGTTGGTGAACATGCTGGTGAAGTAACGGCCCATCTGCACGGTGCCAAAGCCGCCTTGCAGGCCAACCAGGGCGGTACGGCCCATGAAGCTGCCGCCGGTGCAGTAACCCGACGTGCCAGCACCCGTTTGATTGGTGCCTGCCGGGCAGAAGCCGGTTTCCGCCTTAAAAATTGCCTTCAACCCGCCGCCGAGATCTTCCGAGCCCTTGAGGCCGATGCGCGAGCCCGCCACCACACCAGACATCAGTCCGGTGTAGGAAGCGGTGCTGCCAGCAGCAGCCGTCGTGTTGCTGGGAGCGATGCCCGTGAAGTGACCAACGCCCATATCGATAATGCCGTACAGCTGCACGCTGTCAGCCGCGAATGCCGAACCTGAGAAGGCACCGACCACTGCCAGGGCGATGAGGGATTTTTTTGCGAAACCTTGGGTTTTCATCTTGTGCTCCGTTTTTGTGAAAGTTCCGCTTTTCGACACACTCTCCAGGGCAATGTCTGAGCGGGATTGATGACTTTGCTAGCAAGACATTGATGTCCTTGCATGCATTCGGGTATTTGAGCGCGCAAGATAAAAACCCTCAAATTTTTTTGCTACCAAAACCACAAATGTCATCAAAACGCAACATTCCGATTCCATCCGGCTTTACTCTTGCGCGACGATTTCCACCGCAAAGGTGATTTCCGCTGTCTTTTCCAGCATGGCGCTGGCTGAGCAGTATTTGGTGTGCGAGAGTTCGACTGCCCGGTGCACCATATCGGGGCGGAGGTCTTTGCCGGTGACGGTGAAATGCATGTGGATGCGAGTGAAGACTTTGGGATCGGTGGCGGCGCGCTCGGCGTCGATGCGCACGGTGCAGCCGCGCACGTCCTGCCGCGCTTTTTTCAGGATGTAGACCACGTCGTAGGCGGTGCAGCCGCCCGTGCCAGCCAGCACGGTTTCCATCGGGCGGGGCGCCAGATTGTGCCCGCCGGGTTCGCCGGGGGCGCTGGCGGGCGCGCCGTCCATGCGCAAGGTGTGGCCGGTTTCAGTCTGCGCGGTGAAGGCCATGCCGTCGCCGCCTTCCCATTGCACGGTGCATTGCATCGGTGTCTCTCCTGTTGATGGATCAGCGCAGGGCTTGGCGCCAGATCATGGAGCCCAGATTGTCGTTCGCTTTGGAGCTTGAGCGCCTACAATCAGGGGTAGGACGACCGTCACTTTCGATCCGCGCAAGTTCATCCGCAAGCTGCGCGAATCCGGCATGCCCGACGCGCAAGCCGAGGCGGTGGCCGACGCTTTTCGTGAGGCGCAAGGCGAGGCCGATCTGGCCACCAAACCTGATTTGCGTGAGCTTGAACTGCGATTGACCATCAAAATTGGCGGCATGCTGGTGATTGCAGTGGGCGTGCTCGCGGCAGTGCTGAAATTGCAGTGAGGCAGACCGAATCATTTTGTTGATTTGAGTCAATTTCAGAGCGATAAGCATCGACTCCGCCATGCCGGAGAACTAGCCAGCCTTGGAAAACTTGATTGAATTTCAATGACTTGGCCGTTTTATCAGTCCATGCTGATTGAGCAATTCCATGATGTGCGGATGGACTATGCAAAGTCTATAAGCATCCTCTAATATTCAATCATGCGTCGAGTTTGACGTACCGCTTGTCTCCTCCACCTCCTCCTTTGGTGGATTCTTACCCGGGCCGATGTCATCATCCGCCCGGGTATTTTTTTGTGCGCTGCGGGCAACCCATGCTCACATCAC
>JAJXZA010000004.1 GCA_021780285.1 Planctomycetota bacterium | reverse complement strand
TGGAATCCAATACCACGCAGTACGCCTACTTCAACAGCATTGGACTCCAGCAGCAGTCAGTGCCGGAGCCGGCTTCACTGCTGATGTTGGGCACGGCAGCGGGCGGCCTGCTCCTGATGCGGCGGCGGGTGGCGGCGCTGCAACTCAAGGGGTGAGCACTGCGGCGGTGCGGCTCTACGGGCGAGTGATCAGGGCAAGTTTGTTGTAAAGGTTTGTGCGAAAAGTTGAGGATCACCCATGAAAACGATGAATATAAACAAGCGTAACGTCCGGTTGATGCGGGTATTTAGCCGATCATGCAAGTTGGCCGCGTGCGCGGCTGTGGCTGGCGGCGGTCTTTTGGCTGCCCGTAATGCCCGGGCGCAGGCCTTTGGCACCCCGTATTCGCCGCCAACTATTCTCCAATACTTTGGAGCGACTTGGCAGACGATGACCAACCGCATGCCCGATGTTTATGCGGCGGGTTACGGTTCTATCCAAACGCCAACGCCCAGCCGCGCCGACTCGGGCAATACTTCCGTTGGCTACGACATTTACAACCGCTATGACCTCGGCAGCCCCGGCGACCCCACCAACTACGGCACGCTTGCCGGCTACGAGCAACTCATCGCCCAGACGCACCAGATGGGCGGAAATATTTACACCGATTATTCGCTGGGTCATAATGGCTTCAGCAATTCTGGCTCGTACGATACCACCAACAATACTTCGTTTGGCCAAGCCGGCGGCTACCCTAGCTTTGTAAACTCGGTTCCGGGCAATGTAGATGGCGACTTCAACGGCGCCTATGCCAGCAACGTTGAAGAAGCGCGGCTCGCGGGCCTCATCAACATTAACTTTGCGACCGATTACACCTATATCCGTTCGCCGATTATCGCCGGCCAGCCGGGAAATCTTCCCGCCGGTACCGAGACCGCTTTTGGCCGCATCGCCAACATTCCCATGCCGGCCAACGAGCAGTTTTATCCGCAGCAGAACTACAACCCCATTTACATCTACAACCCCCAAACGGGCGTGGGCAATATTCAGGTCAATTCTTTCAACACCAGCAACCCCGCCGCTGGTTCGGGCACCTACGAAAATGTCACCGGCTACCTGATGCGCAATGTGCAGTGGTACCTGCAAACGCTGGGCGTTGACGGCTTCCGGCTTGATGCCACCAAAAATATGGAATGGCAGGTGATGTTTCCGTATTACAATCAGGCCGTTTACCGCGCATCAAAAAATTACTACCTCAACGGTGTGCAGAAGCCGGTGTACGCCTATCAGGAATATTACGACGGCAACCCCGCCAATGTGCTCCCCGCCGTGGAAAAAAGCGCTATGAACCCTGACGGCTCCTTTGCCGGAAATCTTGGCACGGTGCAGCCCAACCTCGACGCACTCGACTTTCCGCTGTTCTTTGCCCTGCAGAGCAACCTTACCGGCAATGGCTTTACCAATAGCTGGTACAACGTTGTGGGCAACACGCTCGACCCGGGGCACACCGGCAATGTCGGCGTTAAGTTTGTGCAAAGCGCCGACAACGGCTCGCCCTATCTCTCCAATGTTGCCGCCGCCTACGAGCTTATGCTGCCCGGCCAGGCGCTGGTGTATTACAACGGTGAGACCGCCCAGTATGGCAATTTCCCCAACCAGGGCCGCGAAGACGCGCTCGGCGGCGTTTATGGCAGTACCATGGCCAATAACGTCCCTGCAACTTACAACCCGGTGGCGCAAACCGTTACGCTGACGCACAACAATGAGATCAGTGGATTGGTAGATATCCGCAATCGCTTCTCCAGCGGCGGATACATTCAGCGTTACATCACGCAAAACAATCTTGCGTTTGAACGCGATAACTCGGCGCTCGTGCTGCTCAACAATCAAACCGGCGGCTTTTCGGGCACAGCCAGCATTCAAACCAACTTCAACTCCTACTATACGCCGTACCTTGTGGACGTCACTGGCCAGGCTGCGGCTCAGGGCCTGCCGCAGGTGCTGCAGGTTTATTCCGATGGCAAGGTGAATGTGACGTTTCCCAACAATGGCTACAACAACTCCACCGGCGGTGGCTACCTGATTTACGCCCCGCCAACGCCGGAAGGCACGCTCACGATTACCAATGTTGCCAGCACCATGGGCAACAATGCGCCCACCAGCACGGATCCCAATATCACCTACGACAATGGCAACAACCTCATCAGCACCGTCGCGGTGGTGAAGGGGCCGCAATTCCAAATTCAGTTGCAGACACAAAAAGTGTATCTGCTGGGCCAGTCCAATCTTTTTGACTACAACGCCGGCGGCGACAGCGCCATCCTTAAAATTGACGGCGGTGTACAAATCAACGGTCAACAGTTTGTAAGCACTACACCCAATACGGTTGCTTATGGCTTTATTCCGTTCCAGACGGGCAGTCCGCTCGCCCCACAGGATGGCTCCGCCCCCGGAACCGGCCTCTACACCGAGACCGTTAACACCAGCGATCTCTCGCAGGGCTATCACTACCTTACCGTTATCGCGTTCCGCGCCCGGCCCGCGGGAGATAACCCCGTCTACACCGACTGGACGCAAACCATTTACGTGGATACCGCTCCGCCGGTTTCGACTATTGAAAGTTTCAACCCCATTACTCCCGGCACCAACGAAAATCGTACTCTTGTCGTTCGTTCGGTGGATGGCTTGGCCAATAACGTGCATGTCTTTCTTGACTTGCCCGCCGCCGACACCAGCGGCCAGATTCTTGGCATGGTCAACTCCGGCAATCAGGCCAATCAGCTAGACGTAAACCTGTGGTCGCAGAACTTCAACAGCCTCACCAACGGCAACCACGTGATGACAGTTGTTACCTACAAGCCGGACGGTACGTACAACATTCAACGCTTCGCCGGCTTGTACACCTCCACCATTTTTGGCGCCGGCCTTGGCGACCTGAACTTTGATGGCCAGTTCAACGTTGCGGATGTCAATGCTTTTGCTTCGCTATTGGCTAGCAACAACACCCAGTTCAACCCCGCCGCCGACTTTTTGGGCACCGGCGTGATTACGCCGGAAGATTTAATCGGCTTTGGCGCTAAGCTCCACCAGGTTGGAGCCGACAGCGCCACCTTGGCCGCGTACAACCAACTCTACAGCCAGTATTTCACCAGCACCGGCCAACCGCTTACGATGCAGCCCTTTTTAGCGGCCGATTCGCTGCTGGCGCAAAGCACCCCCACGCCCGAACCCGCCTCGCTGGCGTGGTTGGCGGTGGGGCTGCTGGGCCTTGGTTTAAGCCGTCGTCGGCGCTCCGCATGAGCCATGCCAAAACGGAGCATGCTTGGCGCGAAAGAGCACTGGAAGCGTGATGTGTTGCGGCACGTTCAGGACGAACTGCCGCTGGTACATAAAGTGTCAGGAGACAACCTATGAACGCTACTCGTGCTTCACGCGGCTTCACGCTCATCGAGTTGCTGGTGGTCATCAGCATTATCGCCATTCTCATCGCCATTCTGCTGCCGGCGTTGTCGCTGGCCAAGCAAAGCGCCAATAACACGGTATGCCTGTCAAACGTGCGGCAGCTGGGCTTGGCCGAGGCGGAGTTTGCGCAATCGCACGATGGCTTTGTACAAACCATTTCCGACTGGGGCTTTGTGCACAGTTGGTTTGGCGGCAAAGGCCCAGACCCCAATATGATCATGTTTGCCTATCGCTACAGCTCACCCACCGCGCCGCTCGCGCAGCCCGTGTTTTTGGATTGGGCCAGCGCACTTGTGCCGTACCTTGGCGGCACTTCGCAGCAGAACTTTATGGATTTTGGCGTCAACGGTGCGGGTGCCAAGGTATTTTTATGCCCCAGCGACCCGACCATTCTCGATCAATATCCGGGCTATCAGCTCTTTAACCCGGATATTTCATAGGTTTTAGCCAGAGGTAGTCCGACGGCGATGGCCAGGGGTAATTCCGGCCGAAATTTTCGATTGGACGCGTTTGGCGCGCAGCACTCCCGGCCCCCCCAACATCTTTA
>JAJXZA010000354.1 GCA_021780285.1 Planctomycetota bacterium | reverse complement strand
GACACCAACTTACAACAAATTGGCACCGCTGCAGCCTTCGACGCCATACGCCAATACAATTTTGTGAATTTTGAGGACGAGACAACGCAACCGGCTCCTGTGCCGTGGAACGCGCGGGGCTGCATTGGCGCAGCTGCAAATGAGAATATTGTTATTTTGATTTATATCATCTTGCTGCTGTTTCGTGCTGTCGTGCTCAATTGCGGCATGGCGCTATGGGCTGCGCCATGCCGATGCTTGGAATTTTCACCTTACGGAGTATGTCGCCAACCATGTCGTAGCGCGATAGCGATTATTGACTGTTGTGAAGCGCCATGAAAAAGCCCGTGCGCGCGGCGCGAATTTCCGGAGAGCCATGGATGAGACCGTTGGCCATCATTTGCGGCAAATGAGCCTGCCAATTGCCGCGGCCATGGCCGTGCGGACCGTGTCCGTTGTTGGCTTGGCCGTTTTGGTTTTGGGCGGCCCGTCGCTGGGCCCATTTGGCCCGCATGGCGCGGAACCGGGCCTTGGCGGCGGCAACCATGGCCTGCTGCTCAGCCGGCGACGCATGGGCAAACGCCAGGAAAAACGCGTCGAACTGGGCGCGGCGTTTCTCAAACATGGCGCGGCGCTGGGCCGGGGTCATTTTCTCAAAGGCCTCGCGGTTAAAATGCCGGCCGCCAAACATTGGGAATTGCGGCACTTGGCCGTTTGCGCTTTGAAGTATTTTGGTCACCTGCGGCGAAAGAGTATCGCCGCGTGCCGCCACAGCCTTGGTTAAAAACATGCGCCCATACACCACCAAAAGCGCCAATAGCAGCACCGTAAGCAGCAATGACGAGCGGTGGTTGCGCACGAACGATTTAAATTTGGAAGGCTTGCTGGTTTTGCTGGAGGCGGTCATGTTAAACTCCGTATACTTGGCGTTTTAATGATGAAACCATACCGGTTGGCCGGCGCTTTGCGATATATCAAGCACGGTTCCCACGTGCCAGTCGGCGAACAGGATATTGGCCGATTGCGGCTGACCCGGCGGCCCGTGGAACGTGGCAAAGTCTGAAAGCACCCAAGTGCCCTGAGCTTGGAGAATATTATAAAGATAGATTCCATGATTAACCGGTCCGATGCGCCATCGTTCAATTCGGTCGCCGGAAAGGCCCATGTTGTATTGGTAGCTGGTGCCTTCACAGGCAAAGTAGGATGGATAGCTCTTGCCGGTGTAGGGGTCGCTATACCCGTTGATGTCGGCGGGGCAATCCCAGGCGGCGGGTGTTGCGGCGTCGTTGGCGGTGGGAACCCAATTGGGGGTGGGAATGCTTGTCGGCGGCGGTACGCTGCTGATGACGCTTTGTACCGGCGGTGGGTTAACTATGATCGAGCCATCATCCGTCGTGACTGAAGAATTGACAGTTGGCATTTCAGGGCATACCGGAAAGATGCTATTGCTCTGGCTTTGCAGGTAGGCTTGAAAGCTTTCGCCAAGTCCGTGCAGGTTCGCGGCGCAGGCGGTTCGTAAGGCAGATTGCCGGGCCAACTGGAGCGCCGGCAGCAGCAGTCCCACCAGCAACGCAATGATGCTGATAACCACCAGCAGTTCAATAAGAGTAAAGCCGGTCCAATAACTGTTGCGGTTACGGCCGCGATTCAGGCACTTTGATGAAAGGAGGCTGCTCATGGTATATCTGCGCCTTGACTAAACCTTAAACGAACCACTTCTGGCGGCATGCAAAGTGCTTGCCCACACTGTAACCAAGTCGTGGTGTTGTTGCCAGAAGTTAGTACTCGCGAGCTGCCAGTTGGTTGCAGGAACTTTAAAAAATATGGTTATATTCTTAAAAATGGCCCTTTTTTTGGCAAAAGGGGGCGGCAGATGGCTTAACGCGTTGGGCCGTCGAGGGTGAATCGCGAAATGTCGGTTGGCGCGTTGTTGCCTGGCGGGGCGCAGGATTGCCACGCTTATTTGGCGAGCTGCGCCTTAACAGCCGCGACTACTTGGGGCGAGGTGGGCCACACAGGCGTGCGGAAGCGGGCGACGATGGCGCCGTCGCGGGCGATCAAAAACTTTTCAAAGTTCCATTTAACAGGACCCGGAAATTTGGGGTCGGTCTTGGGGCTGGTAAGAAACCGGTAGAGCGCACACTGATGCGGGCCTTTCACATCAACCTTTGAAAACATTGGAAATGTTACGCCGTAGTGCTCGGTGCAGAATTGACTTATTTGCTTGTCGGTGCCCGGTTCCTGGTGGGCAAAATCGTTGGACGGAAAACCAAGAATGACAAGCCCTTTGGAATGGTAGGTTTTGTACAGTTGTTCCAGCGGGGCATATTCGGGTGTGAAGCCGCATTTGCTGGCGGTGTTGACGATGATGATCACCTTGCCGGCGTAATGCCAGAGGTGAACGGGCTTGCCCCCAAGCGATTTCATGGTGAAGTGCAGCACAGGCGGAATATCGGCGTTGGCTGATGCCGGAGTTGCCCGCACGCCCGCGGCCTGGCCTAGGATGAATGCGAAAGCGATAAGGCTGGTGATGAGCAGGTAAGCCAATGCATGGGAGGATTTGAGCGTGGGCATGAGTCATCTCCGTTTATGCGGATAGCGAATGAGGCATTACGCCATTTAACAGAGTGTATTGTGCCTGTTTACGTGTGGCGAAGCAACAGTCGCAGTGCTGCGGCGCTGCGGGAGCAGCGGTGCAGGCCCTAAGGTGTATTTCCTTTTTTTTAAAACAGGATGTTACAGGTTTGCAATGCAGGGTGCAGGCAAGAATGCCTGCTTCACATTGCGTGGGGTGCTTCGAGGTGATGTTGGGCGGTTGGGCGTTATTGCCGCGTTGGGGTTTGTGAGGTCTAGAAGATAACGCGTCAGTCGAGGAAGCCGGCGGTTTCGTCGAGGGCGGTATCAAGCGAGTCGTCGCTTAAGGTGAGCAGGTGCGTTGCGCAGCGGCGCACTTTGTCTTTCAGGGCCTCATCGGTGATGTATTCCACCGGAGATTTGCCATCTATTCGCGCCAGCATCAGGCAGCCCAGCAACTTGCCGCCGCAGTCTGCGACCGCCTGCTTGAGGCTCAGATGGGCATGCTGCTGGTAGGTTTGCCAGAATCCGTCGGCGGCGAACATAAAGGGGCGCCATCGGCCGGCGTGATAAAACCCCTTAAGCAGCAAATGGTTGATGAGCGTGGCAACGTCAAAGGCGGGATGGCCCCAATGGGCAACCTCAAAATCCACCAGCATGAGTTGGGCGGTTTCGCCCTCGGCGGGTGGCCAGGTGAGCATGTTTTTAGGTGAAAAATCACCATGCGTCAGGCACAGGCGGTTGGTTTGTACAAGCGCGGCCATGCGGGTAATGGCCGGTTGCACCGCGGGGTGCTTTTGGGCCGTGGCGTGAAAGTAAGGCTCGATGCGCTGCTGGATAAACCCTTTAAGCCCGCCAAACTCTTTGGCAATGGCTGTGCTGCCGCAGGTGTGGTTTTGGATGCTTGCCAATAGTTTACCTGCATCGTCGGCGATTCGCTGATTGACGCTTCCCGCCAAAAGCTGCGACTTCCAGGCAGCCGCGCCCGCAGGCGCTGCGGTCATGGCAAGCACAAAGTTGTCTTCATCCACCCATAGAGGCTCGGGCACGCGGTGAGCCGGCAACAGCCGATGCAGCAATGCCATGCAATTGCGTTCGGTATGAATGCGGTCGCGGTCTACCAGCCATTCGGCGGTGGTGTTGAATTTTTCGAGAGGTTGTTTAACCACAAAGCAGCGCCCCTCGCGCATGCGTTTGTCGGGCTTGCCGGCCCGTTTTTGACCTTCGGTTCGCATATCGGTGCCGACCGGATCACCCGCACCCATGTCGAGCACCATAAACACCGCCCCGGCCACTCCGCCGGAGAGTTGTTTAACAAGCACTTCACCCTCGGTGGCGGCATGCCTTGCCCGCAGGTACGCAACAATGTTGTCGGTGTTTAATTCAATCATGTTCTCGGCAATATCGCGTAACCACGGGCCGTTGGCAAGCCGCAGGGGCACCTCCAGCGGCGGGGGTGTTTAATTGTCGCCGGGCAGTTGGCGAATCTTTACGCGAGCGGCGGTAAGCGTATAGAGCCGCCCGCGGGTCAATCGGGGGTAGCGTTCAAAAAGGCGGGTAATAGCGGGGGCAAAGGCATCAGCTTCAAGGTTGTGGGCGAGCAGGATGATGACATCGTTAAACGCCTGCCGCCGGGTGTACAAAAATTCAGGCAAAGCCCTCTCATCGGTCAGCAGGCCCCATTGGCGCTGCGCCAGGGCGGCAAAAAGCTCGTCGGGCGGGGCGTCGGCCTGGAGTGCAAGCTCGGCAGGTGTGTGCGGCGTATGGCCTTGAGAAACCAGCGAGCCGGCGAGGACGGTGGCGGCCGACGGGGCGGCTGCATGAATCAGGAAGTGCATGAGAGTTGCCTTTCGTCGGCCAGGCGCCGCGTAATAGCCAGCGATTGCACGGCCAGTTCCACATTGTGCACCCGGTGAATTTGTACGCCCGCGGCCATGGCCATGGCGGTTACGACCGCGGTGGCCAGGTCGCGGTCTATCCAGTGTTCGGGTGCGGCCGAGCGGCGATCAGCCGGAAGCACCTCGGCGAGAAAGCGTTTACGCGAAACGCCCAGCAATACAGGATAGCGCAATGCCACAAGGCGGCTTAAGCCGGCGACGAGTTTCCAGTTGTCTGCGGGTGATTTTCCAAAGCCGATGCCGGGGTCAAGAATGATGCGTTCGGCGGCGATGCCTGCCTGCTTGGCGGCCATGGCCCGGTCTTGAAGGTATTCGCAAACTTCATCTACAACGTTGGTGTAGGTTGGAGCCATCTGCCCCGGCTGTTCGGGCCGCATGTGCATGAGCACGATGGCGGCTCCCAGCTCGGCGACGGTTGCGAGCATCGCCGGGTCGTGGGTGCCTGCCGAAATATCATTGACAATGTCGGCTCCGGCCAGCAGGGCTTCGCGAGCGACCTCGGCTGAGCGGGTATCCACACTGATCAGCACCGACAGGTTTGGATTAGCCCGCACCACCGGCCGCCCGGTGCGCAGCCGACGTATGACCGGCACAACACGCTCAATTTGCTGCTCGGCGGGAACCGAGGCAATACCGGGCCGAAAAAAGCTGGAGGCTTCTCCGCCGACATCCACGATGGCTGCGCCAAGTTGAATGAGTCGCTGGGCATGGTCCACGGCGGCTACATAATCTATGCCGCCAGCCTGACTGCTGAAGCGTCCGCCATCGCTGAAGCTGTCGGGCGTTACGTTGGCTACACCCATAAGCACCGGCCCCTGTTGGAGCCAGGGGGTCAGTGTTTCCGGTCGTTCGTATGTTGTCATTTCACGCTCCACCTGTTTGCCGGAGGAGATTGTAAAGGGCGATGGCCGCAAAGGCCAATATAAATTAAATGCACCGATCGGGGCGCAGCGCCTGTGGTTTAATCAGTCGCGTGGGCGACAGGCTTCGGCGGAGCAACGGCAAGTGACTGCAGCAAACTTTGCGGAAAGCCAATGGCGGCGGTGATAACCTCGCCGGTGTACTTTGTAGCTCCCGCAGACGCAAAGCCGACCTTCAGCCCGCAAAAACTGACCGTCAGGGTCGCGCGGATGGCTGAACCCAGCGGCTGGCCGGTGTCGCAGTCGAGCCCGCTGGGAATATCAACGCTGACAATACGGCGATTGGCTTTGTTGATGGCGTCAATCAGCTCGGCGGCCGGGCCGAGAACCGGGCGTGAGAGACCCGTGCCAAAAATGCCGTCTATGATGATGTCGTTTGGGCCAGACGTTTGGAGCCAGTCGGCCAGTGCCGCAAGTGCGGCGGTTGATGGGGCAGCCGCGTCGGGTTGCGCCTCCGGCAGCACACGCATGGCCATGCTTTGAATGATGGCGAATTGCTGCAGGGCCGCTTCACTCAGGCGTGATAGCGGAGCGGCCAGCAGTACCTGCGCAGGCCGATCGCCGCGATGCAAATGCCGCGCTGCCACCAAAGCGTCGCCGCCGTTGTTGCCCGGCCCGCATACCACAAGCACCCGCCCGGCCACAGGCATAAGGCTCTCGACGGCGCGGGCGAGCGCCGCACCGGCATTTTCCATAAGCGAGGCGATGGGGATGTGAAATTGCTCAACGGCGAGGCGATCGGCCTGCGCAAGTTGGGCGCGGTTAAACCATAAATTTGAAGCGGCGGTATTATTTGGCTGCGTCGGCATCTTGAGAGATGATTGTACGCTTAAATAAGAGGCTGTATACGCCGTCAAACGGTTGGCGTGCCACGCCGCAGCGTCCCAGGTTCTCCTGCTCTCGCGGCCCATCGGCCGCGCTGCAGCGCGCTTGCCTTGGGCGGTGCAAACGATTACAACATATAAAGCCGTATGCGGTTCCGGCCCGTTTTTGGGCATTACATGCCTGTTAACGGGTTTTTGGGGGTTTTCTCTGCCATGAGTTTGGCTCATCGGCCTTGGGGAGCCTTCGTTGGGCTTCCTGCGATTGCGGTGCACATACGGCGTGCTCGGGAGTGAGCATCATGTCGGAAGCATTGCCTGCCGGCGGCCTTGGCTGCAGTGTGCTGGTGCTTAATCGCCTGTACATGGCGATTCGCGTGGTTTCCGCGCGCCGGGCGTTTTCTTTGCTTTGCCGCAATCTGGCGGAAGTTGTATCGGTCGAAAACGACGCCTATTTTTCTTACAACATAGACTCGTGGCTGGAAGTGTCGCAACTTAAAGCTCAGTACGAACGCGATACGCACGATTTTGTGCGCACGGTTCGGTGCGAAATTGCCGTGCCGCGAATTATTCGGCTGCTGGGCTACGATCGGCTGCCGCGGCAGGATGTTAAGCTGAATCGGCGCAACATTTACGCGCGCGATCAGTCCACGTGCCAGTACTGCCGCAAGCGCTTTCCAACCAGAGAGCTTTCGCTCGACCATGTGGTGCCGCGGGCTTTGGGCGGTAAAACGACCTGGGACAACCTGGTGTGTTCGTGCGTGTATTGCAACGCCCGCAAGGGCGGCCGTACGCCGGCACAGGCCGGCATGCACCTTGTGCGGCCGCCGCATAAGCCCAAACGCAACCCGGTGATTAACGTGCGCCTCGGCTCAGATAAGTACGCCTCGTGGAAGCACTTTTTAGACCATGCCTATTGGAGCGTTGAGCTTAAGTAGCGTGCGGCGAATTTACAAAGCATGTTTACCCGCACATTTACGTATGTGCAGGGCTGCGGTATTTATTCACATAGCCGAGGCAACCGCCGGTCAGATCAACACATACCCTGCCAGGCACATCGCGGCTGGCGCCGCTGGGCGCTGGGAAAAACTATTGGAGCAAAAATACCCGCGGGGGAACAAGTGTTCCCCCGCGGGTGGTGCGATAAGAAAGGAGAGAGGGTCAAAGTAAGCTTATTTATTCCGCCGCCGGGCCGTCAGCAAGCCGATGCCGCCAATGGCCAGCATGGCGAGGGTGGCGGGTTCGGGAACCTCTACGGCACTTCCAGCCGTGGTCAGGTTCCAGCCAATAACGTCGAGTGCTATAAGCTCGTTGCGGCCCAATACGGAATTGACGCCAGGTGTACCAAACGCATCCTGAACTTGGGGTGATGCACCGGTCTTCCAATCGGAATAATCTGCGCCGCTCTGCTGGTTAAAGCCCGTGAGGTTGGTGGCTCCGCCATTAATCGAAAAGTAGCTGGAGGCTGCGCTCGTGCTGTAACTGCGCACACCATTAGCGCTGTAGCGGAACAGGTCCAGCGGACCGATGTTGCCGGAGCTTTGTCCCAGTTGCGACCCGGGGCCGCCAATGCCGAGCACCTCATCAATTTCGTGAGCAGCGACCGATT
Source organism: Planctomycetota bacterium (assembly GCA_021780285.1). Lineage (GTDB taxonomy): Bacteria > Planctomycetota > Phycisphaerae > WQYP01 > WQYP01 > JABEVB01. Next base: position 8,351 of record JAJXZA010000354.1, on the reverse strand, counting down.
GTATGGAATAATTCGAGCCGTTAAGGCCTCCGGATGATGTAGCCATCAGACTTAAGTTCAACGAGATGGTGCTATCGGGGCTGCCAGCCGGTGGGTTGTAGCCATATCCAAAGGCTCGCAGCAACGGCAGCGTTGTTGTGATCTGTGCGTTTGAGGGGAATGGGCTGCCGAGTGTGCCGGGTAGCGATGTATACGCCGTGGTGTCATAACTCGAGGGAGTTTGGCTTACCAGCAAGTTGTTCTTGTAATTGACGTAGGAGATCGCGGAGGTGTAGGTGCTGCTTTGGCCCAAGCCGCCACCCATGGCGTCAAAGGTGATATTCACAGTTACGTTGTTGGCGATGTAGCTCTCTACGCGGTTGATGGCGTCTTGTATCTGGCCTTCGAAATAGCTGGTGTTGCTGCCGGCGGTATTAGTAAAGCCAAGCGAACCACTCGCGCCAGTCGGGCTATTGGTGTAGGTTGCGTTGATCTTCAGATTGGCTCTTGCCGCAGAACCCGTCGCGACAGTTGCCCCAGCGATGGCGACGATGGCCAAAGCTGCTTTGCGACCCAGTATACGACTCTTGGGCATGGCGATTCCTCCTATAACTTAACTGGATGCGACATTGCCCAGCAGGGAGCCTTGCACTCCACGCCGGGCTAGCGGCTCACGCCGCTGATAACGCTTGCGGCATTTGAAGAGCGTCAAATGCTTGCAAACATTACAATTTTTAATAATAGCCCAGAATGGCAAAAAGTCAAGAGAAAAATTTAGATTTTTTATTAACACATTTTATTGACTGATGGGTCGAAGGGTGCTTTCGCCGGTACAAGTGCCTTGGGCGGCCTTCTTAAGGCTGATAGATAGGTGCCAGGATCAAGCCGGTATGCTGAAATCGCCGTCCAAAACATTGCTGCATTGGTCCCGTAAAATATAGTCATAAGTTAAGTAATTATCATAACTTATCGTGTTATAGGACGGAAAGACTCCCATAATAAATATTGCCAATACTTTGCCAACAAATCAGCCGATGAACAAGCCGCACTCTTACCCCCAAAGGCTTTTTTTTTGGAGGTGGCCGGCCCATGCGTTTTTATGATCTGTCGGTTCCGCGTATTACTCTCAAACGCCGTTGGCCAATCGCCCGGCGTGTTGTTTGTACCGCCGCAGCACTTACGGCGACATTGGCCGCGGCAGGCAGTTGCTCCGCGGGCCTGCGAATCACACCGCTGTTTGGCAGCACCATTACCAGCGACCCCAACGCGGCGATCATTGAAAGCACCATCAATGCGGCCATCGGGGTTTATGAAAAAAGCTTCACCAACAATATTTCGGTGAGCATCGCCTTTGGTGAAATGTCCAGCGGGCTGGGTCAAAGCTCAACCTACTACAACACCATAAGCTACCAGCAATATCGCAGTGCACTGGCGGCTAACGCCCTGAGTGCGGCCGCCAAAGCGGCGGTGGCTTCGCTGCCCAGTCAAACCGGCAACCCGATTGATGGCAGCACTTCGGTGGACCTTACCACCGCCAACTTGCGGGCTTTGGGCTTCAGCTTCGAGACTCCGCCGACGGGGCAGCCCGACAGCACCATTGACTTTAACGAATCTATTGTGAATAACTCGCGCACCAGCATAAATCCCAACAACTATGACCTCCAAGCCGTCATTTCACATGAAATAGATGAAGCGCTCGGCTTTGGCTCGGCCCTTAATGGCCTGGCCAACGGAGCCGTAACACCCACGGGCGCTGTGTGGGCGGAAGATTTATTTCGCTACAGCGCTGCTGGCGTGCGCAGCTTCAGCACCAGCCTTTCGGCAAAGGCGTATTTCTCCTACAACGGCGGAACGACAGATCTGGCAAATTTTAATCAAAATGCCGGCGGCGATTTTTCGGATTGGTCTACCGGGACAACGCCGCTGGTGCAGGATGCCTTTGGCACGCCGGGCGCCATCATCAACCCGAGTGTAGAACTCACAGCCCTGAATGTGCTGGGCTACCAGACCAACGTCCCCGAACCTGCGGCGCTGTCGCTTTTGCTCGGCGGCCTGGGCCTGCTGCTGCCGGTAAAGAGCCGGCCCCGCCTGCGATAATGCGGCTTGCTGATGCTGCACCCGTAAAGCCTTGCTGGAGGCTCCTGGGGCGGCCTGTGGTTCGCTACGTTGGTTGTTTTTTATAAGGGCCGCAAGCAGTAGACGCCATCTCCCCAAAAAGACCCTCGCGGCACGGCGAGGGCATGCTCATCAAACACACATAATTATTCATGACGAATGGGGCCGCTCGCGTATAATCTCCGCCGGATGTTTTTCGGGGTTGCGTGATGCAGGCTCTACCGCTGGATTTTAAAAAGCTGCGCGCCGGCTATTGGCTTGGCGCAGCGCTGCTTTTGCTGTTTGCCGCGGTATTGGCGGGCGTGCTTCATCCCATGGGCATTCATCGCGTCCATTTGCCTCCCAGCGTGGGGCAGTTGCCGCTGGATGCGGCCTGGTCGCTGGAGCGCATGGTCAGCGCGTATATTTTGTCGCTGGTGTTCGCTATCAGCGTGGGCATCTATGCTGCCCGTAACATGCGAGCACGCAAGATCATTCTGCCGATACTCGATATTCTGCAGTCCATACCCATTGTGACGTTTTTTCCGGCGGCGCTGGCGGTGGCGGTGCGGCTGTTTGGCGGCGGGCGGCTGGGCTTTGAAATTGGAGCCATTATCCTCATTTTTACCGGCATGGCCTGGAATATGGCGTTTTCGGTTTATGAAAGCCTCATCATGGTGCCGCGCGAAACCATTGAATGTGCCGAGAGTTTCGGCATTCGCGGTGCACAGAGGCTTTTCACCGTTACGCTTCCGGTGTGCGTGCCCGGATTGCTTTACAACAGCATCGTGAGTTGGGCGGCCGGCTGGTTTGCCCTGACCGCGTGCGAGATTTTGTCGGTCAACAACCAGAACGTAACGTTGCCGGGCATCGGCAGCTTTCTCCAGCAGGCGGCGAATTCGCAGACGCATCCTCTGGAACTGAATCTGTGCGGCGTGGCGGTTCTGCTGGTCATCATTCTTCTGATGGAAGCGTTTATTTGGCGGCCCTTGGCTGTATGGTCGGAAAGATTCCGCTTCGAAGTGGCGGTTTCTTCCATTACACGGGGCAATACCGGTATTTTAGGGTGGTATCAGTACGGGTGGCTGCCGCGAACCTTCGTCAACCGCATTATTCTCCCGTTGAACAAAGGCGTGAACTTGCTCATCCGATATACGCGCGGGTCGGCGCAAAAACTGGTGCTGCCGCGCATAGAAGTTCCCACCTTGGTCATCCGCCTGTGGTCAAATATTCAACGCTTTGCCGGCTGGCTGCTGCTGATCGCCATCGCCGGGGCCGGCGGTTTTTACGCCATTCATATTTTTCACAATCATCTTCTGCCCCCGCTGGCAAAAAAAATTCCCGAATATATCGGTTTTTCTTTTCTGAGAATCCTTACCGCCTACACGCTTTCCATGTTATGGGTGGTGCCGGCGGTGTTGTGGGCCCGAACGCGGCCGCGGATATTTCGGCTTTTGTCATCCATTTCGCAAACCATGGCCAGCATGCCGCCGATCGCATTGACCTTTATCGTTGTAAGTATTTTCGTGGAACATCTCAAGTTGGGATACTGGGGCGTGGAGGCCGCGGGTATGGTGCTGCTCATGAACGGCGTGCAATGGTATGTGCTCTTTAACATGCTGGGCGGCATTGCTAAAATTCCCGGAGACCTCACCGAGGCCTGTGGCGCTATGGGTTTATCACGGCGGCAGCAGTGGCGACATCTGGTGATCCCGGCGATTTTGCCTTCGCTGTTTACCGGTACCATCACGGCCTTTGGCGGCGGGTGGAATACGCTCATTTTCAGCGAATTCATTACCTACGCCGGAAAAATCTATCGCCTGCACGGCATTGGTTGGCTGCTGAATGTCGCATCAGGCGCGGCCCTGCCGCCCTCCGGTACACCATTGCCCGTGCCGCAGGCTCAGGCGCTGCTTTTTATTGGCGTGGCGGGTTTGATTGTACTGATCGTGACCCTCAACAGGCTGTTGTGGAAGCCTCTGCAGGCATGGTCGGCAGACCGGTTCCGCCTGGATTATTGATGGCGGGGTGCCCGGGACAGCGCCAAGCCCAATTGAAACACTAACCGTGAGACGAGTAAAATGTTACTAAAGCTGGAACAGGTCACAAAGGTATATCAGACGGATGGCCCGGCCGCGACCATTTTGGCCGATGTAAATCTATGCGTTGATTCCGGACAGTTTGTATGCCTCGTCGGGCAGTCCGGCTGCGGTAAATCCACCACACTGCGACTGATTAACGGCTTGCTCCCGCCGAGCAGCGGCAAAGTGTATTTTAAAGATAAACCCCTCACCGGCATTAACCTGCAATGTGGGATGGTGTTTCAGAACTTTGCGCTGCTCCCTTGGATGACCGTTGTGCAAAACATCCTGCTGGCGCTTGAGGCGCGGCGCATTGACCGGCCTACCGCGGAAAAGCGGGCCGCGTTCTACATTGACAAAGTCGCCCTCGACGGCTTTGAAAATGCCTACCCGCGCGAACTCTCCGGCGGTATGAAGCAGCGTGTCGGCCTGGCCCGGGCCATGGCCGTCGAACCCGAACTGCTGCTCATGGATGAACCCTTCAGCGCCCTGGACCCGCTTACCAGCATCAACCTGCGTGAAGAGCTGCTCGATATATGGGCTGACCCCAACCTTGCCGTCAGCACGGTTATAATGGTCACGCATAATATTGAAGAAGCCGTTGAGTTAGCCGATCGTGTCGTGCTTATCGGCGGGCGGCCCGGCCGCGTCGTCGCCGACATTGACATTGCCATGCCGCGGCCGAGGCAAAAGCATTCCGAGCAGTTTACGCGTTATGTGGACTCGATTTTCAGCCTGATGGCGGAATGCTGACGGTCGCACAACACCATAAAAGGAGCCTTGCACATGGAACCGGACAAAACAAATTCAAAAGCGTCCCATTCATCGGATGATGCGGCCGTTGTGCCTTTGCCGCCGGCGGGCATCAGCAAAATTCTCGGCCTGCTGGAAATAGTGGATGACCATGGCGGCAAGGAGGATATTTACAAGCTGGCGCGCGAACTTCGCGACAGCTTCGGCGAGCTGATCATTATTATCAAAGGGGCGGAAGTGCTGGGGCTGGTGGATACGCCCGGCGGCGACATTGTGCTTCAGCCATTGGGAAAACGGGTGATTGAAACCCCGGTCAACGAAAAAAAGCGGCTGATTGCCGAGCGCATCGCGGGGTTGCCGCTCTTTGCGCATTTTCGGCGCTATTTGGCCGGGCGTGAAGACCATGCCGCCTCGCGCAGCGAAGTGCTGGAAGAAATTGTGCGCATTTTGCCCACCGAACGGCCCAAGCCTCAGTATGACGCGCTGGTAAACTGGGGCCGCTACGCCGAAATTTTTACCTACAGCCGTGATGAAGACAAGCTGCGGCTGGCGGAGCCTTTGGCGTGACAGAGCACTCGGTCAAAAATTGATCTGCATCTGCAGAGTCCACACCAGCGCATCGGGCGCAGCGCCGCCGCTGGGGGCGGCTACATATTGCAGGTCTGGCTGTATGCCCAGCCACGGCGTAAGCTGCAGGTTGTAGAACGCTTCGGTAATGGCCTCATAGCCGCGGGGCGTGCCGGCGTATTTGCTTAAATCGGCCCAGGTTTCGCCGATTCCAAAGTCGTCGTCAGGGCGGCCGGGAATAAGCCCGTGCCAATCAAAGCCAGCGACGATATTTTGCGTAATCAAACTCACGCGATCGTTCGCCCAGGCGTACTCGGCAAATGCGCCAAGCCGCGGGCAGTCCTCGCCCGGTTTAGCGCCGGCACGCCAGATTGTCTGGTCCACATAGCCGTAAAAGCCTTCTGTGCCATTGACCGGCGGCTGATTGTAGGCGTAAAAATGGCCCCAGTGATACCACTGGCCGGCCACAAAGGTTCCAGTGAACTGACGCCATGGTAAATGCCAAACCAGTCCTTCCTCGGCAATGCCGAACACGCCGAAAGGGTTCTGCACCGCAAGAGGGTCATTCGTATTAAGTGCCGGCAGGGTGTTGCTGGTGTTACCATCAAACAGGCCGATGTGAATAAAAAAGGCATCGGTTGGCTGCACCTTTATTTCGCCTCCCCAGGCAGAAAATGGATAGCTTGGAAAAACAAAAATGGCGGGTGTAAAACCAAACGATCCATTGAGAAAGTTCCACGCATCGCGCGGATTGTCAAAATCATAGGTAGTGTCAATGCGGCCAAATTTCAGCGCGAGCTTGCTGTTGAGCAGCGTTTGCTGGTACCAAATCTGGTCGAGCCGGGTATCGGGCGATTGGTCAATCGCAGAGATGGCCTGTAATTGGCCGATCTGATTGTCTTGCGGGTTTTGGCCGCCATGGTTCAGAAAATCAACATACGCCGTTCCGCCCTTCCAACCAAAGAGCTTTTGCGTATCGAGCGTAAGCGTGACATCCAGCCGATAGCGCCAGTCTACCTTGCTGGTGCTAAGGCCGCCAAAGGCATTGCCGCCGACCGCCTGAATGAACGTGACGTTCGGCGTAATGCCGCGATTACCGAGCGTATCGCGAGCGCCCAGCCAGTTGCCGGTGAGGTACTGCCGGGTGAGGATGTCCTGGGCGTCCGATTCGATGGTTTGCCAGGCGGACGGCGGGGCGGCTTGTGAAGCCTGTGATGGTGTACCTGCGGCGGGAGCGGGCGTATCGGCCTGGGCCGGCGGCCAAACCGCTGTTTGCAGACAAGCTGTCAGCGCTCCGATGAAAATCAATTCGGACGCCTTGCCAAGATGAGGCAAGGCGGAGAAATTTCCTGATCTATTTGGAACCATGCAGGCGGCCCTTGCTGTTTGCGTGGATGCGGCTTTAGAGTTTTAGTCGGCTGCATCCTGCTGCTGGCACGCCATGTCGGCGAGCGCTGGTGGTTTGCGGTCGTCGGGCAGGTTTCTGTATCGCCAGACGCGAAAATATTGCGCGCCGAAATAGGTGCCCGCAACGAAGATGACGGCGAACAATTGACTGATCAGCCCCTCCCATGTGGGGAACGTGGCAAACCAGTTTTCCACCCAACCCGGAAACGAGATTGCCAGGTTATGTGTGGGCAGCCAGTGGGCCTGCTGCATTTCCTGAACGCTTTCACCGACCATAACCAGCAATACCGCGCCGATCATCGTGCCGGTGAGTATGAGCATTTTACGGTATGGCAGCTTGTAGTGTCCTGCAAAGGTAAGTAGCGCAACCATGAGGGTAAGGGCCAGGCCTATACCGGCACCGGCCAGGACGACGCTTTGCCCCGCCAATAGCCGCCATGATTGCAGCATAATCACAACCTCAAAGCCTTCGCGGTAGACGGAGGTAAAGCCAATGGTGAGCAGCCCCCAATACACCGCCGTTTTAGTGTTATCGGTGGTTTGCAGTAAATTTCGTTTGCGGGTGTTGTGATGGGTGATCCAGCCGGTCCAGTAAATTTTATGAAAGAACCAGTTCATGATCACCATTAACACAACTACGGCGAGCAGGCCGGTGCCTGCCTGTACGTTGAGCATACTCACGCTGTTGTTGGCGTTGATGTCGGCCAGAATGGCCACGACCATAAAGTAGGTAAGGATCGTCGCCAGGAAAGAGAGGCCCGATCCAAGGGCCACAGGCTTCCAGTAATGACGGTCGGTGCGAGCAAGGCTCGCGGTAAGGGCTGCCAGCACCAAAATGGCTTCGAGTCCTTCCCGAAAAACGAGAATGCCGGCGTTAATCATGACGGCCGTATGGCTGATGGCCTTGGAGGCCGGGTCGTTTGGATCCGGAGGGTTGCCACTGGCGCTGATTCCCTGCCAGACCAAAACGCCAATCAGGACTGCCAGCATGGCAAAGAGGGTAACTCGTATCCAAAATCGAAACGCGATAGGACGGTCGCTGGCTGGCAGAGGCAAGGCCATGTCTGCGGCTGCGGAGGGTGCGGTGGTTGTGGCGACCGGGTTCGATTGCATGTAAACCTCGTGAAAGCGGACATTCCGCTACTTCCGTAGCCATCTAATTGAGACTAAGTCTCAATTACGTTAAATAATCTAGCTGAAGGTAGGCTTGATGTCAATAATACTGCAAGTGGCCAAAACTTGAGGCAAAGCTCAACGCCGCCCAACAACGAACCATGCGGTTAAGCCGCGTGGTATCACCCCGGGTCAGCGGCAGCGCTGCCGGGGTGCCCGGGTTGCGCCGCAGCACCACGAGAAATAGTAACCGTTCACGGGGTAAAAACCATAGAAATAAAGGTAAATAATCGGATGTTGCCGGCCATCCGAGTAAAAAATGCGCCCAAATCGGTCGCATACGGTCAGGAACCTTCA
>JAJXZA010000249.1 GCA_021780285.1 Planctomycetota bacterium | reverse complement strand
GTGAATCATTGACATGATTCGTTTCAACTTCGTGTAAGCACTGCTATATTTTAAAGTCGTTCCTTAAGCCTTAAAGACCTAAAAAACTTCCCGAAATCCAAGCACCTACACTCGTCGATTGTTTAATGTATTTTTAAAGAACAGTCGCTCGGGCTATCTGCCCAACAGCGAAGAGGTGCGCATTATAGAGAGCAAAAGCTCTCTGTCAAGCAGCACCTCGATTACTAAATTCTGGTTGCGGGGACAGGATTTGAACCTATGACCTTCGGGTTATGAGCCCGACGAGCTACCGAGCTGCTCCACCCCGCGTCGGAATGAGAACTATAGCAAAACGACCCGATGACGTCAATCAATATTTTTAATTTCCGCCCAGCATTCAGAAATTATTGTGCAACATCGGCGTAATTTCATTTTCTGAAAATTCAGTTATAAATTTTCTGTTTCAAGTTGTTTCAGCATGAGACTCCATCGGTTAAATTGACACAATTTAACTTTCCTTTTGGTTACATCAGGTTGCCTGTCTAGTCTTTAGAGAAATGCAGAAAAAATGTCTCAACAACGAAACATTCCGCTTCTGCTTGCAACGATTTTCCGCATTCAGGAATTTAAATTATCTCATTGTATTCAGCAAGTTGATTTTATACAAAGCGCCTCGGCACAAACCTTGCTTTCCAAGTTACCGGAGCCGGCATATCGCTGCGTCCACTTTGTAAACCCAAAGGAGAAACCAAAATGAACAGAACGCTTATATCAACTGCGATCGCACTGACATTCGGCGCATCAAGCGCCATGGCAAATCCGACCAACACCAACAGCGGTCCTGGCACTGTCAGCGCACAGAACGCGACTGCAACTTCGACCCAGGGCGGCAATGAAAGCCCTCAGGCAAACGAAAATTCAACCGCAACACAAACCATGGGCGCAGGCAATGCGTTCGATAGTGGCACCGCAGTCAGCGGCGCATCAACTTTCACCAGCAATTCGAACAACAATAATTCAACGATCAATGCAACAACCAATCTGAACGGAACAGTTACTAACAACACTGTCTCATCATATGGCAATACCGGCGGCACGGCGGGCAATGGCGCCGCCGGTGGCGCGGGCGGCAATAGCGCCTCGGCAAACGCCAATTCAACCAGCGGCATGGCAAATGGCGGCACAGGTCAAGGCGGCACAGGCGGCACAGGTGGTTCTGGCGGCATGGGCGGCTCAGGCGGCAGCGGTGGAAGCGCAACCAACGGCAATGCCGATGCAGGTTATGCAATCAATGGAAGCGCGACCAACGGCAGCAGCACCGCCGGCAACTCAGGCCCGATCACATCCACCTCCACCGGTGGAAACAATGGCACAGGGGCTGGAGGCAACGTTACAAGCACCCCGACTTCCGGAAACACCTCGAGCGGCTACGCCACAGGATCCAATGAAAGCAGCACCAACAGTGGAACAGGCGGGGCTAGCGGCGCCAACAACCAGACCGCAACGGGCGGCGCCAGCACAACAGGCGCAGGCGGAGCCTCCAACACCAGTGCATCAAACGGCAGCAACACGAGCGGCGCAGCCGGCAGTAATTCAGGATCGAGCACCAATGGACCCAATGGCACCGGTAGTGGCGGCAGCAATTCAGGATCCAGCAACAACGGCCCCAATTCGTCTGGCACCGGCATCGGATCTACCGATACAGCCAGCAATGGGCCAAGCACGAGTGGCAATGGCGGCACCAACGGCACAAACAGCAACGGGCCGAGCAGTACAGGGGCTGGTGGTGCCACAAACAGCGCAGCCAGCAACGGAACCAATACCACAGGCAGCGGTGGCGGTACAAGCGGGTCAGCCAACAACGGGCCCAACACCACAGGCAGCGGCGGCGCAACTGGAGCGGCCAGCAATGGGCCGAACACAACCGGCAGCGGAGGCGCATCCGCCGGCACAGCTAACAATGGGCCTAATACTTCGGGCAACGGTGGCACGACAGGATCAGCCAGCAACGGAACCAACACGACGGGCACGGGCGGCACAACAGGGGCGGCCAACAATGGACCCAACACGACCGGCAGCGGTGGCGGGACAGGAGGCACAGCCAGCAATGGATCGAACACAACCGGGACAGCAGGTGGGACCACGCATACTGCCGGATCCGGAACCAGCAGCGCAACAGGCGGGCTGGCCAGCGGAGCAGGCGGCAGCGGCGCCTCTTCGTCAGGTGGATCACAAGCGGGTAACGGTGGCTTATCATCGCCAACGGCCGGATCTGCAAATGGCGGCAACGGCGGAAACGCCGTCCCACCAGCCCCAGGCGGCAACGGCGGCAATGGCGGCAATCCCAGCAATAGCGCTTCGACAGGCGGCAACGGGAGCGGAACCAGCGGTGCGGGCGGCAATCCACTTGCCTCCGGCACGGGCACGGCCGGAAGCGCAGGCCCTTCAGCGACAGGCAACGCATCTACCGGTTCAGGCACGGGTGGCACAAGCGGTTCTGGTGCAAACGGCCCATCTTCACTCACAGGCACGGCAGGTGCTAGCGGCACTGCATCCAATGGCCCTGCATCAACCGGCACTGCAGGCGGTAGCGGCACAGCCTCCAATGGCCCCGCTAACACAGGCGCAGGCGGCGCAAGCGGCTCAGGCTCCAACGGGCCTGCATCGCTCACTGGCACGGCAGGTGCGAGCGGCGCAGGCTCCAATGGCCCTGCCAGCACAGGTAACGGTGGCGCTAGCGGCACCGGCTCCAACGGTCCTGCCTCGCTTACCGGAACGGCAGGTGCAAGCGGTGCTGCAGCCAACGGCCCCGCCAGCAATACAGGCACGGCAGGTGCGAGCGGCGGCGCAGCCAACGGCCCTGCAACCAGCACAGCGGGCGCTAGCGGCACGGCATCCAATGGCCCCGCATCAAGCTCTGGCACAGGAGGCACAAGCGGTGCCGCATCCAACGGGCCTGCATCCAACACAGGCACAGCGGGTGCCAGCGGTGCTGCATCCAATGGCCCTGCAACCAATACCGGCACGGGCGGTTCGAGCGGAGCTGTTGCTAGCGGCGCATCCACTTCCACGGGTACGGGAGGCAATGGCGGCGCAGCGACAGCGGGGCATGGGACCGCAACCGGCACGACAGGGGCAGGTGGCGCTACGACTGGCACGGTATCAGCCAGCGGCACAGGCGGTACGAGTGGTACCGCAACAGGAGGTGCTGCGAATGCCAACGGTACTGGAGGTGCTAGCGGCAATGCTAACAGCACGACCGCATCAACTGCAACGGGCGGCAATGGCGGCAGCTCAAGCAACGGCAGTGCCAGCAACGGAGGCTCTTCCACAAGTGCTTCCAATGGCAGCGCAACGGCCGGTAACGGTGCAGTCGGTGCAGTCGGCGGCAATGGCGGAACGGGCAACGGTGGCCAGGGCGGCACCGGCGGACAAGGCATGGGTGGTCTGGGCGGCAATGCCACCAGCGGTCAGGCGCTCGCCACAGCGACCAGCGGCAATGGCGCAATGGGCGGTGCAGGCGGCAGCTCATATGGCGGCAGTGCCGGCAGCTACAGCGTTTCCAACAACATCGGCAGCGGCTTTTCCAATGCTGCCGGAATTTCCGTTGTAAGCCAGAACACCGGCGCAAACGCCCTGACCCAGCAGGGTATTACCGTGCAGGCTAATCTAGCCGTGCATTAACCTGTAAGGATCACGCCCGGGGTGCAACCCTGGGCGTTTTTCCACCCATGCGAGGTAAACATCATGTATAGATTCATTCATGCAAGTGCATTGCTTGGCCTGTCGATCTCGATCAACGCTTTGGCCGATCAAGGACCTCCAATTCTGGGCATGGCTGTTTCGGAACAAACCCTGTCGGAGAACCGCGGCGGCTACGAACAGCTCAACACCAATAATCTGAACGCCCAGCTATACAACAATCAGGCCAGCTATAACATTACCGGCACAAATACAGTAAACGGCGGCTCATTTGCCAATTCAAGCGGCTTTGCCACCGTCATTCAGAATTCGGGAAACAACGTCATCATCCAGAATGCAACCATTCT
>JAJXZA010000360.1 GCA_021780285.1 Planctomycetota bacterium | reverse complement strand
CACGATAAGCTTCTTGGCCAAGCTTTAAGACACCAACTTACAACAAATTGGCACCGCTGCAGCCTTCGACGCCATACGCCAATACAATTTTGTGAATTTTGAGGACGAGACAACGCAACCGGCTCTCGTTCGAGGCCCTTGATTTGTGCTGCCGCGGCGGTGGGTGTTATTTTTCGGAGTCGCAATACAGCATATTAAGATGATTTGTCCGGTCCACCGCCGATGATATTTCGAAGAAAAAAAAGGGTTATGCGCCGATATTTGGAAGACGATACAGATGTCCTAGTGGGCTAAACCGACTTTCGCACTTCGGCCCCAAAAACATCGCGAAACTTCCGGAAATCGGACGCAGCGTGCGAACGTTGGGCTAAAAACTATCTTTACGCGATGGAAAAGTCGTCCCGCGTTCCCCGTCACCGCCTGCCGCGCCGCAAAAAAATATTAAAAAGTATTTATATGAGTTTGCCCTGCTATGCGGGTGAAATGCGTTTCATAATAACGGAACCTTGGGCTATAATTTCAATATGAATTGGAATGTGCTTTTAGGCTTAGGCGCAATTATCGCGGTGTTCCTGATAGTCAAACGCATCGGGCTTATTTCTCTGCAAAAAGCGCGTACGCATTTGAAAAATGGGGCTACACTGGTGGATGTCCGCAGTACCTCCGAATTTAAATCGCGGCGGCTGCTTGGTGCGGTGAATGTACCGCTCAATGATCTTCATGCCAGTGCCCGGCGACATCTGCCGGATAAAAACAAGGTTCTACTGCTGCACTGTCATAGCGGCACGCGTAGTGCCATGGCCTGCCGGGCACTGAAACAAATGGGTTACAGTAGTGTGTTTAACCTGGGATCACTGGGGCGGGCACAACGAGTTGTTAATCCATAATTGAGATGATTGTCATTTTGTTCCGTCATAATATAGGTTCGCGCTCTCCGACGGAGTCTTGAGGCGTTCCGAACGATTGAATCGAATAGGCGCTTTGTACCAACGGGCTTCGCCCTGCACAATGAAGGTCATCCGCCGGAGGCGGTGAAAAGCAAAGCGCCTTAGCTTTTCCGGCGGCCAATGATCTGCACCACTTCGGCTCGGCCGGTATGGTATCTTCCCTCGTGAACATCCCGTTGTATTTCTTGCAGCAACATAAAGTCCAGCCCCTGCAATTCTAATTGCAATTGCTCCAACGACGGCAGGAGATCTGGATTTTTGGGGCCGCCGGTGTTGCGGGTTATTTGTCCCGAACCAAACGCCTCCAGCAAAAGCACGCCGCCAGACCGCAGGCCAGCCACCGCCTGGTGATGGATCCTTTGACGTATAAGTCCCGGTAGATGTGCAAAAATGAGGACCACTCCATCCCAGCAATCCGGTGCAATGTTATAATCCGCCAGGTCTACGACTTGTGTCTCTATCTTTACGCCCCGCCGCCGCGCCAAGTCTTGAGCATTTTTAAGCCCGACGCTTGAACCGTCAATCGCCAGGACCTCATAACCATGGGAAGCCAAAAATACTGCATTGCGCCCCTCGCCTTCGCATAAACTCAATATTCTTCCGCGAGGCAGAGCGGCCACCTGGGCGCGCAGAAAATCATTAGGTTCCGTACCATAAGATACCCCGGCAAGATGATAACGCTGGTCCCAAAAATTCATGAGTCAATTATATCCAAATCCCTACGTTATGCCGCAGACATATCCTGGTTGCCGCAGGCAGGTTCATCCCAAATTAACATACGGTTTTCAGCCCGCTTCGCAGCAGGGCACGGGGCGACGGTGCGGTTGCGCACATCCACTCGTGCCGGCCGAGCCGGTTGTCTCGTCCTGATACGAGTTGGCGCTCTCCGATGGACTTTTCAGGCGCTCCGAGCGATTAAATGAATTGGGCGTTTTGTATCAGTGCATCAGAGAGCTTCGCCCTGCGGCTGCCAGGGTGTGTCACCGGCGCCCGCGCGTTTGTTGGCCAGGCGAGCCGCTACAAATAGATAATCGCTCAAGCGGTTGAGGTACATCAGCGGGCCGGGGCCGAGGTTTTCTTGCTCCATCAGTGTTACCGTCAATCGCTCGGCGCGGCGGCAGACTGTGCGGGCGATGTGCAACTGCGCCGCGGTCGCGCAACCGCCCGGCAAAATGAATTCCTTCAGCGGCGGCAACTCGGCAGTGGCTAGATCAATCTGCTCTTCCAGCCAGCGGCTTTCGTTTTCGCCCACTCGCGGCACTTTTTTCTGACTGGCTGAATCAAGCGGAGTGGCAAGGTCCGCGCCCAGGTCAAAAAGCTGATGCTGAATGCGCGCCAGAGCCGTGTTGATTGCAACATCTTTGCAAAAAGCGATCGCCAGCCCCAGCGAGCTGTTGAGTTCATCCACCGTGCCATATGTATCTATACGCAGGTTGTTTTTCGCCACCCGGCGGCCGTCAAAAAGCGTGGTTTGGCCGGCATCGCCATGCCGCGTGTATATTTTCATGGTACTGGCTCCCGTTGGCTCGCTTTAATCGCCGCCTGCAGCAGTTTAGGATGGAGCCGCGCCTGAAGCAATAACACCCTTGCGGAGTTTAACCTCATGACCGCCAACACAAAAAAACTTCTCCTCTTTGGCGGCACGTTTGATCCCATCCATAATGGGCACCTCGCCACGGCCGCGGCCGCCTGTAACGAGCTTGCCGCCGATGAAGTCTGCTTTATGCCGGCCGCAACGTCCCCTTTTAAGCTTGGCCAGGCCTGTGCATCCGCCTCGCATCGGCTCGCTATGATCGAACTGGCCATCGCCGGCAACCCGCGATTTACCGCCAGCGACCTGGAAATAACATTTCCACCGCCAAGTTATACTTTTAACACTCTGCAACGATTACAAGTCATGCACAGCAATACGAACATCCTATTGCTCATTGGCGCAGATCAACTCCCAAAATTGCATGCATGGCTCAACATAAATGAATTACTGCGACTGGCCGACCTGGCCATTTTGCCGCGGCCCGGCTACTCAACAGCACCGGCCGCGCCCGCCCAAATTGACCCTGCCGCATGGGCTGCCCGGCCTCGCCTGTGGTTGGCAACGCCCCTGACACCCATTTCTTCCACCCATGTTCGCCAGCGCGTGGCGCTGGGCCTGCCGATCAGCGGGCTTGTGCCGCCCGCCGTTGAACGTTACATTAATCAGCACGCACTCTACCGACAAAGTGCGTGACCCTGCGGGCTTTTCATGCTATTGTGTTAAATCTGTTTGGGTGAAGTGTTAATTTTATATGGAGAACCTCACATGCAGGTTATTACCCCCGTCAAAGCCAAAAAAGGAAAATCGCACCTGCCCCGTATTCTTGAGCTTGTTTCTATTGTGCAGCGTGAGCCTCACCTCAAGCCCGACCAACTCGCCAAACGCCTGAAGGTGGACGTTCGCACCTTTTATCGCGACATCCGCATGCTCAACGCCTCCGGCTACGGCGTAGACTTCAACCGCACACGCCAACAATATGAAACCTTCGGCAAGCAATATCTCCCCGGCGCCGAGCTTACGCCCGACGAAGCCGTCGCGCTTTTAATTCTTGCCCGCCACACGGCCGCTACGGGTGGCCTCCTGGCCGAGCCGGCCTCGCGCGCGTTAACTAAAATTCGCTCAACCCTGCCGGCTGCCCTGCGCCGCCAGATAGACCCTCTTGAAACTCATATTCGCATCGCGGTGCCCGCATCAGAAGTGCCAAGTCCCGAGCGCGAGCTTGAGCGTAAAATGTACCGCGCCATGGCCGAAACGCGCGAGCTTCGCTGCACCTACCAATCGCCCAGTTCCCGCCATGCCGATATGGAAAAATCATTCCGTTTCCGTCCTTATGAACTGCTGTTTATGAATCGCGCCTGGTATGTCGTTGGCTACCACAGCAAGCACCGCAACATTCGCACCATGAAGCTCTCGCGGTTCACCGACGTTAAGATTACCGATCGCCGCTTCACCCCGCCGACCGAGTTCTCCATTGATTCGTTCTTTGGTCTGGCATGGCGCATGATCCGCGGCTCCAAACGCCATAAAATTAAAGTCGCCTTCGATGCCGAGTTCAGCAA
>JAJXZA010000403.1 GCA_021780285.1 Planctomycetota bacterium | reverse complement strand
AGTGCGGCTCCAACGCATCGAGAAATACTTCTTCCAGCGTGCTGCGCTGCGGGCGCAGGTGACGAATCTGCGAGTGGCTGTCGGCAGCCGCCTGCCACACCATTGCCATAGCGGCGCCTTCGGGCAATTTCACCGCCAGCAGCTCGCCACGGACTCTTACCGTGCAGCCGGCCGCCGCCAGCCGCTGATTAAAGACCTCGCTCGGCTGCTTGAGCCGTACTTCATAACAATCGGCGCGAGCCTGCTTAAGTTCGCTGATAGGCCCCTGCAAAAGCAGCCGGCCATTGCCCAGCACGACAATATAGCGGCACACCGCTTCGACATCGGGCAATAAATGACTCGAAAAAATCAGGCTCATACCCTTGTTATGAGCCAGGTCGGCGGCGAGGCGCAAAATATCTTCGCGGCCAGCCGGGTCCATACCGTTGGTCGGCTCATCAAGTATGAGCAATTGAGGGTCGTGCACGATGGCCCCGGCCAGTTTGAGCCGCTGTTTCATGCCGGCAGAGTACGATTCCACCTTGCGATAGCGCACTTCACCCAGGCCCGTATAGTCGAGCACTTCGTGGGCGCGTTGCATGGCATCGGTGGCGGGCATACCCACCAACTCACCCGCATAGGCCACAAATTCAATGCCGGTAACGCCCGGAAACAAACACTCATCCTCGGGCGCAAAACCTACCTGCCGGCGAATGTCCAGCGCATGGTCAGCAATGTTTAACCCCAGCACTCGGCCGCTGCCGCTGTTGGGACGAATCAACCCCAGCAAGGTACGAATCAGGGTGGTTTTGCCGGAGCCGTTGGGACCGAGCAGGCCAATGGCTCCGGGCGGCACGCTAAGCGAAAGATCACTTAGCGCCGTGAGCGACCCGTATTGCCTGGTAATGCCCGCAAGTTCAAAAAGAGGCTGTCCGCAACCTTCGGTCATGCGTTGGGTCCTTTGCCTGCACCTTGCGGCACGAAGCACGTTAACACCTACCGCCACGGGGCAATGTCAGGGCACGACAATTACCTGCGCAAACCGTCGCTTAAGCGCCATTTGCTCTGCTGTAGCCATGGCCCATGTCGGATAGTCGCCCGATTGCACCATATAAAGCCAGCGTCCTCCTACCTCGCTCGGCACAACAACAGCCGGAATACGCTGCATATGCAGATATGCGGCTTCCCGTGAAGCCGCAGTCAGCACCGTAAAGGCCGCATACTGCAGGGCAAAATGCGTCATATTAATGCGTTCAAGCGCAAACTGGGCCGGCGGCGAAGTAGGAAAGTCCTGCAGCAGCCGTGCAAAATAAATTCGTGCTGTACCCCATTGCCCTTCGCACTGCAAAGAAGCTCCGAGCCGAAACAGCAGCCACGCACCCGGCGCCAGGTTTGGGTCGGCGGAAATGGATGCTTCATAATAGGTGACAGCCGCGGAATAACTGTGCTTCATATAGGCCATATCACCCAGGGAGCGGTAGCTTTTGGCTGTCAGGTCCGGGCGCTTGCTGCAGGCTATGGCCGCCCGGTAAGCGGCCTCGGCTCCTGCAATGTCGCCGCGTGCCTCACAAGATATTCCCTTAAGATAATAAGCTTCATCCACATTGGGGTTGTGAGCATACTTTTGAATGTATTCGTTGGCGGTGGCATTGGAACTGGCATAGCTGCCCTGCTGATACTGGCTAAAGCCGGCGCTTAGTGTTTTGCCAGGGTGCTGTTGGGCGCAGCCCGCCAGCACAGCCGTCATCGCCAGCGATGAGATTAGCACACTGCGACACAAACCGCCGCGGACACGTTGAATTGTAAGCAGCCGCATGATGAATCCCTTCAGGCTATGACCCGCGCGGCGTCCAAACCGCATCGCCGGGGATATGTTAACGGCAATTGATATGATGGGTAAAGCGCGTAGCAGCGCGGTCTGCGAGCCGCGAGAGGGTATATGGAATTAACCGCGATTGGCGCGCAGAGAGTTGGAGGCGCAGAGACGACGACGGGGAGTTAACCACCAAGGCTCGAAGACACGAAAGTTTTTAAGTTGGGCGCTTCGCGGCGATTTTTGCCACAGAGGACACCGAGGGCCACAGAGACGACGACGTTATTTAGTACAGGGCGCTGGGCGACGAGGGTTAACCGCCGGGGACGCAGCGCGGCCTGCGGGCCGCAAGATGGGCGACGGGAGTTTTTAGTTTGGAGTGCCAGGCCGTGCGCATCTTGTCAGAAAAACAAGATATTACAGGTGTGCAATGCAGGGTAACGCGGGGTTTTATAAAGTAGCCTCTGTGGCTCTGGTGCTCTGTGTGAGATAAATCGTGGGCGCTGCGCGATGGGTGGCTCGCAGAGAGTTGGAAGCGCAAAGACGACGACGGGGGCTAAACACCGAGTCACGAGGGTTTTTAATGGTCGTGCAGGACGGGTGGGTAAATTAGTGGCTGTTGCGGGCGGTATGGCGAATGTTTGACAGGCTGCAGCCTTAAACCTATTCTGACATGGCACATCTGCTTGCATGGCGGATGCCTCCTCGCATGTTTTTATGGTATTGCAATCAACGGAGGTGTTTTATGGCGGTATTGGCTCTAAGCCCGGCTTGGGCAAATAGTTCTGGTCTGCTGGCACAATCCGCGCAAGGCGGAAACTCGGTTTTTCTGTGGGTGGTGCTGGCTTTTCTCGGGCTGGTGGTGCTGGCACTTATCGCGACGATTTGGGGGGTTTTCAGCCTGTGGCTGCAGGCGCTCTCGGCCAGTGCCGACGTGAGCATGTTCAGCCTCATCGGCATGCGCCTCCGGCGGCTTGACGCCCGCGAAATTGTGACGGCAAAAATCTCGATGGTGCAGGCCGGGCTGGAAATCAAAACCGACCAGCTTGAAACGCATTACATGTCGGGTGGACGGGTGGCACGGGTGTCGCGTGCCATGATTGCCGCCCATCGCGCTAAAATTGATTTGCCCTGGCAAATGGCCACCGCCATTGACCTTGCAGGCCGCGACGTGCTTGACGCCGTACAAACCAGCGTCAACCCGCGCGTCATTGATGTACCCAATGCCGACAGCGGTCGGCAAACGCATGATGGCGTCGCCAAGGACGGCATTCAGTTGCGCGTCAAGGCGCGGGTAACGGTGCGGACCAACATGACGCAGCTTGTCAGCGGGGCCGGCGAACAAACGGTGGTGGCCCGCGTGGGCGAGGGCATTGTGGCCGCCATCGGCGCTGCCGACACCTACAAGCATATTCTTGAGCAGCCCGATCTGATCAGCAAAACCGTGCTGCGCAAAGGCCTTGACGCCGGCACAGCTTTTCAGATTTTGTCTATAGATATTGCCGACATGGATGTAGGCGCGAATATCGGCGCACAACTGCAAACGGCGCAGGCCGAGGCCAACAAGCAAATTGCCCAGGCCGAGGCCGAAAAGCGCCGTGCGCTGGCCGTAGCCCAGGAACAGGAAAATAAGGCTCTTGCCCAGTTGAACCGAGCCAAGGTTATTGAGGCTGAAGCGCAAGTTCCGCTGGCCATGGCCGAGGCGTTTCGCCATGGCAATCTGGGCATTATGGATTACTACAAAATGAAGAACATTCAGGCCGACACCACCATGCGCGAAGCTATCGGCGGCGCTACGCCGGATGCGAGCAAATAGTCATAATGAGCTAGCGTATCAGCGCAACTGTATCGTGGAGTTAACGATGGGACGCGTGCCACAGAACCAGGATGAACTCGCACGAGCCATACTGTCGGGCAAACTATCGCTGGAAGATTTGCGGCTCGAACAGGCACGGCGGCAGGCGGCTGCCCAAGCGGCCGCCCATGCGGCCCAAGCCGCCCGCGCGGCCGTCGCTGCACAACGCCCGGCCGTTGCTCCGGCCGTCAAGCCTGCCAAACCCTCGCCCTATGGCGGCCCGGTAGCGCCAACCCGGCGGCAGGTGCTTACCCCATCGCAACAGCCGGCACCGGTCGCGCGGCGCACCCCCGCAGCCGTCCCGGCGAGCCGGCCACCCGCAACGCGCCAGCCACAGACCGCACCTGCCACGCAAAAGCCCGCAGCCGCGGCAGCAGGCCAAAGAGCGGCAACTGCCGCTA
>JAJXZA010000095.1 GCA_021780285.1 Planctomycetota bacterium | reverse complement strand
CTATCGAGGCTTCGGCGCACAAATCGCTTCGCACGCCGCCCGACGGGCTACATGGCTAATGGATCATTCCATGATGAACTCCTTTCAGTTCACAAGACACAAACGGTTTCACTGACGCACCAGATGGCGCCGATGTTCGCAGATAACACCCGGGCCGGGTAACTAAATCATCCCGCATCCTGCGTTTCCTTCGAGAACTTTGGGGCTTAGTGTCCAATCCCGTCGTCCTCGCACACATGCATTATAAGCGATAAGGTGCAGATCTTGGCCGCGCGAGGAATATATTAGCGCCGTATCTCATAAAATTGTAGGATGAGTCCGCGAAAACGGCCAACTGCTTTTTGGGAATGTGACAATTTGACCAGCCGCATTTGTTAGTTTAAAAGGCTACCGAGAAACAGAAGTATTTTTGGTGGGATTAAAGATGCCGCTTATGCGCAGGTATGCTCGGAAGACTCAGCTCGCGCCCAAACGCCGGCCAACAGCGAAGATGGTTACGGACTCTGCCGGGCCGGGTACGGAGTTGGCTAAAATTCTCGCGCGTTTTGGGTTTAAGGATCGGCCCGGCTGTAAGTGTGCGCTGCACGCCGAGATGATGGACCGTTGGGGCTGCGAAGAGTGCCTGCGCCGACTCAATGAAATCACCGCCTGGCTGCAGCAGGAAGCCCACGCCCGCGGGTTGCCCTTTTCGGCAGTGCTGGCCCGGCAGCTTATTAAGCGGGCCATCGCGCAGGCGAAACGCAAAGCCTCGTAAAGCGTCAATGCCGTCTCGCCTGCTTAATTGATGCTACGATTCAAACAAATAGCGGCGACGTCGCTGCTGCTCGGCCGTTTTTCAATACCATGAAAATCCCCCATTGACTGGGGGATTTTCATGGTGTGATTTACGCGGGTTCGCGGGGCACAATCCTTGGGTGGAAAAGGTTGAGGCGGTTCCCCTGGTTGATTTCGTGGATGCGGCGAGCCGCCCGCAGGCGAAAAAGTAAAGCAGGTGAGCATGGATCGGGTGCCCCGAAGATCAAACAGGGATGGGAAAATAGTGGATGCCGCTGGAAAGCGTAACTTGTGGTTGGTTGTTCGCCTGACCCAGATACTGCGTACTAAGGCGCCGGTGCATGCGTCCCCACAGGCGATTTTGTCGCAGCCGTGGTTCCTTTTATAATTAACCGAATGAGCATTGCTGAAAACTCTGCGCCGACTCCTGCACTGCCGGCGGCGTTTAAGATTGAAAGTCCATTTGAGCCTGCGGGCGATCAGCCTGCGGCTATCGAAAAGCTGGTTGACGGCTTTAACCGCGGTGAAAAGCACCAGGTGCTGATGGGCGTTACCGGTTCGGGAAAGACATTCACCATGGCTCATGTGGCCATGCGGCTGGGGCTGCCCACACTGGTCATAAGCCACAACAAAACGCTCGCGGCGCAGCTTTTTGAGGAGTTCCGCGAGCTTTTGCCGCACAATGCGGTGAATTATTTTGTCAGTTATTACGACTATTACCAGCCGGAAGCGTACATACCGCAGCGCGACATTTACATTGAAAAAGACGCCGCCCGCAATGATGATCTGGACCGCCTGCGGCTGGCAACCACGAGCAATCTCATCGGCCGGCGCGATGTTTTGACCGTGGCCTCGGTAAGCTGCATTTTCGGGCTGGGTTCTCCGGATGAATATAAGAAAAAAGTGATTTCGCTGCAGCGCGGGGCCGATTACCCCCGCGAAGAGCTGATGCGCTCGCTGGTAGACATGCAGTACGACCGCAACGACATTGAGTTTAAGCGAGGCGTATTTAGAGTGCGCGGCGATGTTATTGAGCTTTTTCCGGCGTATGAAACCACCGCCCTGAGAATAGAAATGTTTGGCGACACCGTGGAGGCTCTCTGGAATATTCACCCTGTCAGCGGCGAGCGGCTCACCGAAGAAAACCAGGCATTTATTTACCCCGCCAAGCATTATGTCGCCGACGACGACACCATGGCCCGCGCCGTAAGCGACATTCGCGCCGAGTTGGACGCCCGCGTCAAGGAGCTGCGCTCGCTGGGTAAGTTGCTTGAGGCGCAGCGGCTGCTGGCTCGAACCAAATACGACCTTGAGATGCTGCTTGAAACAGGCTTTTGCAGCGGCATCGAAAATTACTCGCGGCACATCAGCGGGCTGCCGCCGGGGGCCAAGCCCTGCACGCTTATGGATTACTTTCCTAAGCAGTACCTGCTGATTATTGACGAATCGCATGTGACGATTCCGCAGATCAATGCGATGTACGCCGGCGACCGCAATCGCAAGCAGGTGCTGGTTGAGCACGGCTTTCGGCTGCCGTCGGCATTGGACAACCGGCCCATGACGTTTGAAGAGTTTCGGTCCATGTGGGATCGGGTGCTGTTTGTATCGGCTACGCCGGGTAAGTTTGAACTTGCGCTTACCAGTGGGGCTGTGGTGGAACAGGTGATAAGGCCCACCGGGCTTATGGACCCGCAGATAGAGGTGCGGCCCGCGCAAGGGCAGGTGGCCGATTTGTTCGCCGAGGTGAAGCTGCGGGCCGACAAAGGCGAGCGTTCGCTGGTGACTACACTTACCAAACGGCTGGCCGAAGATTTGGCTCATTACCTTGGTGAAGCGGGGCTTCGCTGCAAATATCTGCACAGCGAAATTCAAACCTTTGAACGGGTGGAAATACTGCGTGAATTGCGCGAAGGCTCCTTTGATTGCCTGGTCGGCGTCAACCTGCTGCGCGAGGGGCTTGACCTGCCCGAAGTGTCCATGGTGGCCATTATGGACGCCGATAAGCAAGGGTTTTTGCGGAGCGAAACCTCGTTGATTCAAATGATTGGCCGCTGCGCCCGCAACGTCAACGCCCGGGTGTTTCTCTATGCCGACAACGTGACTCCCGCCATGAAGCGGGCGATGGATGAAACTTCGCGCCGCCGACAGTTGCAAGAACAATACAATAGGGACCATGGCATTACGCCGCAGAGCATAAGCAAGGCCATTCGCAAAGGGATAGATTCCGAGCTGCAGGCGCGGCGCACCGCCCGCGAAATTGTCGCCTCGTCCGACACCCAGTACGACCAGCAGGAAATGCTGCGTATGCTGGAAGACGAAATGCTCACTGCGGCGAACAATCTGGAGTTTGAGCGTGCCGCCACGCTGCGTGACAAAATCAAAGAGTTACGCGACGAAATAAAACCTGTAAGCACTTCCGAGCAGGGCCCAAATCTGTTTGATGCGGAAAACGCCCAGCGCGACGAGGCTCTGGCCGCCGCCATAGATGAGGGGCTTTCGCGCCGGCTGGCCAACAAGCCGGCCATGACGCCGCAACAGAAAAAGGTTAAGCGCGGCGGGTCGCGGCGACGCTGATGGGGTCGCACAGGCTGCCGGGCGGCAAACTTGGGTGGCAAGGCCGGCGGTATGCCGGGCACCCGCGGCATTTGGTGTGTCGGCAATGTCGGGCAGCGCTTGACGCGCGGCGGCAGCGCGGTGACGATCATTTGTACGAACCCGTGGTGTGGTTTGAGCAAAGAGCGGCGGATGAATGACGCATACGCAGATTATTCTTGTGACCTGCTTTGGCGTGGTCGCCGGCTATCTTCTCGGCAGTATACCTTTTGCATTGCTTATAGGATTTTCCAAAGGCATTGACATCCGCAAGCAAGGCAGCGGCAACGTGGGGGCTACCAATTGCGGCCGGGTATTGGGTTTTAAATATTTTTGGTATGCCTTCATTCTCGATTTTTTCAAGGGGTTTGCGCCGGTGCTGACCTGCGACCTGGTGGTGCAGCATTGGTGGGGGCCGAGTTGGGTGCCCATGACCACCGCCATTGCGGCGATTGTAGGGCACGTCTACCCGATTTATTTGAGGTTTAAGGGCGGCAAAGGCGTCGCAACAACATTTGGAGCCTTGGTGGGCCTGTGGCCGGTATTTACGATTGCCGTGAGCTTGGCGGCAGTGGTATTTGTGATGGTTTTTTTGGCGTATCGAATTATTTCGATAGCCTCCCTTTGTGCGGCGTTAAGCCTGATGGTGCTGGTGCCTGTGGTGGGCCGCAACCTGCCTGTGATTCATGGCGTGCTCCAACCAGTGCCCTGGAACCAACTGCGAACACTTACCATCGCCGCATGTGTTGTGGGTCTGCTGATTGTGATAAAGCACCGCGGCAACATTAAACGCTTGCTCGCGGGCACCGAACCACGCGCAGGCTCGCGCCGGGCGAACACCGGCGGAGAGGTCGGAGCGCACGGGGCTGTTAAAGCAGCCGATGGTTCGAAACAGAAGGAATAATCGCTCATGATTGAACAGGTGAATCTTGCGATTGTGGGCTGCGGCAGCATGACGTACAACGCCCATGCACCGTGGGTAAACGCCACCGGCGAAATTCGGGTGATAGCGCTGTGCGACACCAACCGCGCCGCGGCTGAAAAGCTGCGCCGTGAACGTTTTAAAGATGATGCGCATATTGCAATTTTTGAGGATTGGCGCGAGCTTCTTAAGTGCCGGCCCGCAGGCATCGCGGGGGTGTTATTTGCTACACCGCATGGGCAGCATTATGACCAGTGCATGGCCGCTCTGGAACAGGGCTGGCATGTGCTGGTAGAAAAACCGATGGTGACAAACAGTGCCCACGCGCGGGCTATTATCAGTAAGGCCCAACAGAAGGCTCTGCAGGTGCAGGTGGCATTTCAGGCGCCGTTTTCAGCTCAGCACGCTTATATCCGCGAGTTTATTGCCGGCGGCAGCTTGGGCGCGTTGCAGGCGGTGGGAGGGTTTGTATTTCAAGATTGGCGGCGCCTTTCGCACGGAACCTGGCGGCAGGAGCCGGCGGCCGCCGGCGGCGGCTTTATTTATGACAGCGGCGCCCACCTGCTCAACGCGTGGAACTATTTGATCGGACGGCCCGCGGCAAGCGTGCATGCCATGATCAGCAATGAAGGGCTTGCGGTAGATGTAAACGGCGTGGTCAACATCCGCTACCAGAGCGGAGTTCTGGCCAGCGCTGTTTTCTGCGGCAACAGCGTTGGCTGGCAGGAGGGCATCTGGCTGGCCGGCGATCGCGGGCGCATTGCTTCCGGCATTCATGGCGGACGAATGGAACTGTGGGACCAGCAGGGCCGGCAATTGCCCTTGCCCCTCATCGCTCAGGCGAACTATACACCGCCGCAAAATTTTGCCTTAAGCCTGCTGGGCCGCGCTGCCCCGCGATCTCCCGCGCGGCTGGGCCTGCTGCACTGCCTGTTGATGGAAGCAGTTTACAAAAGCGCCGCGACCGGCCAGGAAGTTGCGGTGGAGCAGGAGTAAGTGGATGGCACGCTCGACTGCCATGCAGGTAAGCGAAGTTCCGCCGCAAGCTAAGCACATGCAGCCTGGGCGGCTGGGATACTCGTTTTATCAGCATCCGGCAATCGAGATGGCACCGCTGCTGCTGGGAAAAATATTGGTTCGTCGTGTTGATTCTCGCGTGCTGCGCTGCCGCATTGTTGAGACCGAGGCCTATATTGGTATACGCGACCTTGCGTGCCACGCGGCGCGCGGCCGAACCGCGCGCAATGAGGTGATGTTCGGCCCGGCGGGGCGGGCTTATGTGTATTTTATTTATGGCATGTACTACATGTTAAATATCGTTGCCGGTGATGTGGGCGATCCGCAGGCGGTGCTGATTCGGGCGGCGGCTCCACTCGACGGCTGGAAGGCAAACCTTTCAGGGCCGGGGCGATTGGCACGAGAGCTGATGCTCAACCGGGGGCATAACGGGCTGTCGCTGGCCGGCGACGAATTGTTTGTGCAGGCGGACCCTGGCCATCGGCCCAAGGTCCGGCGTACGCCGCGCATCGGTGTGGACTATGCCGGCCATTGGGCGCGGCGACTGTTGCGGTTTGTGGATATTCACGAGGCGAGCCGGCGGTATGTGAGTGGAGCGAGAGTTCAATGATTGCCTCGGATTCCGTAGGATTGTCATCGCTTTTGTGAATCATTTTATGTTATTCGTCCCGCAAGCTGCTTTTATCGTACACTGGTATAAAGAGACAATGCGGCCAAGAGCCGATATAGTGTAGGGTCCTATGCGGCGGACTCTGCGAACCTTGCCAAGTGGGCTTTGGTCGCTATTTTATCGGAAGCTACTGTCATGACCACGGCAACTACTGCCAGACAAGATACTCTTTTAGGTAAAGTGGTGATCGAGCAGGGCTTTTGCACGCGCGATGAACTAAACGATTGTGTTGCCCTGCAAACAGAATTGGAACGCCAGAACAACCAGCGCAGCCTTGCCGACATTCTCGTTGCCAACGGCTATGTTACCCAAACCCAAATCAATCGCGCCCGCGCTGCAGCTGAAGAACAGCGCGGCATGGCGCAAATTCCGGGGTATCAAATTTTAAGCAAGCTTGGCGCCGGCGCTATGGCCACCGTATTTAAAGCCCGCCAGCTTTCACTGGACCGCATGGTTGCCATAAAAGTGCTGCCCAAACGCATGAGCGACAACAAAGAGTTTGTGGACCGCTTTTATCAGGAGGGCAGGGCGGCGGCCAAGCTTAATCATCCCAATATTGTCGGCGCCTTCGACGTGGGCGAAGCCAACGGCTACCACTATTTCGTCATGGAGTATGTGGAGGGGCAGACGGTATTTGACCAACTTGATGCCGGTAAGCCTTATCCCGAAAAGGAAGCGCTCGATATCATCATTCAGGTGTGCAAGGCTCTGGTGCACGCCCACGAGAACGGTCTGATTCACCGCGACGTTAAGCCCAAGAACATCATGATCACTCCCGGCGGCATCGCCAAACTGGCTGACATGGGCCTCGCCCGGGAAAAAGATGATCAGGCCGCGGCCATGGCTGAGGCGGGTAAAGCGTACGGCACACCTTACTACATTTCGCCCGAGCAAATTCGCGGTGAAATGAACATTGATTTTCGGGCGGATATTTATTCTCTGGGAGCTACTTTTTATCACATGCTCACCGGACGCGTTCCGTTTGAAGCGCCTTCTCCGGCGGCGGTGATGCACAAACACCTCAAGGAAGAACTTGTGCCGCCCGACCATATTGTCACCACACTTTCGGCCGGCGTAAGCGAAATTATTGAAGTGGCCATGGCCAAAGACCCCAAGCGCCGCTACGGCTCAACTAAAGACATGCTCTCTGATCTGGAAGCGGTTGCTCGCGGAGAGCCGCCGGCGCTGGCCCGCAAGGCTTACGATCTTACGTCGCTGGCCGATCTGGAAAAGACCGGCCGGGAGATACCCGGCGATCAGGTAGACCTGATCGAAACCGCCCGTGAGCAAACCATAGATTTTGGCTCGCGCACCGTGGTGCAAAAATTCTCGGATCCGCTGGTTATGACGCTGCTGGCTCTGCTGGCGATTGCCGCCGTGATTATCGTATTGCTGCTTATTTTCCGCGGGTGATGCCCGCGCGGTTAACGAATGCACTTTTCACGCTGAAGATCTCGAAGTCTTCGCTTACTTTGCCCCGGTCGCTCATGGTATGCTCAAGGCGATGATGCAACGTTTGCTCGCATTTTGTCAATTGACGCGCGCGGCACTGGTATTTACCGCCGTGGCCGACTCGTGGGCCTTGCTGCTCTATCATATTCCTGGCCAGCCGCCGCAGACGGACATCGGAACAAAATTGCTGCTTACAGCGCTGGCATCCAGCTTTTTGTACTTATTCGGCATGGCTCTTAATGACCTGCTTGATGCCCGGCGGGATCAGATATTCGCCCGCTGGCGGCCCATCCCCAGCGGACGCATTACTCCATGGGCGGCCGTGGTCGTCTGCATGATTTTGCTTATGCTCTCGCTGCTGGCGGCAACCCTTTTGGGCATTGTGCCCAAAGGCTCGCAAATACCATGGCCTGCGTTTGTGGCGTTGGCCACGGCGCTGTTCATTGTATTTTACGATGCTGCGGCAAAATACCTCGGCGCTGTCGGCCTGATAACCCTTGGAATGGTGCGTGGACTCAACTGCCTTATCGGAAAGCCCACCTTTGGTTTTCTGCTGCTGCCGCTGGTGCTTTTTACGCATATTGCGTTGATCAGCGCGGTGTCGTATTACCTGGAGCTAAAGCGGCCGCGGCTGCGCACCGGCGATGTTGTGCTGCTGTTAGTGGGCATTGGCTCTATTGACGGCCTTCTGATTGCAGCCATGCTTTGGAAGCACACGCTTGAGCGGCCGCAGGTGCCGGTGGTTTTAGCGGTAGCCGCAGCCGCATTGATGTTTGCGATTTTGTGCGGCTGGATCATCAGCCGCCAATGCCTGCCGCCGCGTGTTCGCGGCGCCCGCATCATGCTGTTGGGGTTGTTTTGGCTTTTCGTTTACGATTTTGCCGTGTTGGCCGCAAACAAACAATGGTCGGATGCCGGGCTGATCGTGGGCGATGCCGCGGCTTCGCTGGGAGCCTTCTATCTGCTGCGGTTTTGGGCCAAGGGCACGCTCCCAGGTAAACCGCACTATCGCATAGCCCGCAAACCCGGCTGCTGACCGCGGTCACATCTTACGCCTGCTATCTACTGGGCACACATCGTATTAAGGTTCGATATATACACGCAGTCCTCCAGGGTTTCCCGGCCCGGATTGATAAAATCCCCGTCATCCTGCCGACTTCACTCCACCAGTGCCATGCTTTTCACCGAGGGCCACTTTTCCCGCATAGCTTCCGGTAGGTATTGCACCGCGCGGCCGAGGTATCAGGTTTCCGCCGTAACTGGCTTTACGATCGGCTACTGACGAGGCGATCGCTGCGGCGTTGTCGGGCCGTGTGACCGGTGGCTTGCGTTCCGATACCAAAGTGGCCCTCCAGCTTGATTGAGTATTTCGGCATCCATGGGGGCGGCTTTACCACCCGAGCACCGGCAGATTACGCGATGTTAATTCAATAATTATACGGCCAGCGGCCATAATGTCAGGCAAAATTGAATGCCGCCCACCGACAAGCCACGCGGTTAAGCCGCGTGGTCAAGGCTCTGCGCCCACCCCGGCCAGCGGCAGCGCTGCCGGGGTGACCACCTTGCGCCGCAGCATCACGCACAATACTTCAATTTTGCCCGCAAGCGGTATATCGTCGTCGTCAGTAGGAAGATAGTTGGTATCGGCTCAATAAGCACGGTTAATACCTATTGCCCGTTTGAGAGTTTTTCAAAGTAGGCCTTGACGGGGTCGGCGTAACCCTTGGGCAGGGTGCCGATCATGCTGTCCGAAAGTTTGTGCCGCTTTTTGGTTATGCCGCCGGCCGTGCGTTCCAAGGCAACCTGCGCCTGGGCATCGGTCAGCACCTTGGCCGCAGACATGCTTTCGTTGGCCATTTTTTGGTACAGCATGGCCGTGTGATAGTGAAACTTTTTGAGCTCTTTTTGAGCATCCTGCATAAGCACAGCCGACTCAATAAGCTTGAAGTTATTAAAGCCGGCGGCACGCATCTGCAGCATCAGCCGCTCGGTTTTGTTGAGCACCTGTGCCTGCTGGCCGGCCATGCGTTTGATGTCCTTTTGTTCGCTTAGCGGAGCCGGGCCTTCAAGGCCTTCGCCGCCCCAACCCGCCTTTTTGCCCCCGCCGGTGGCGCCGCCGGGCGGCTGCTTGGAGGTGTCCTTCACCACACCGGTGCTGAACGGGTCGTTGGTAAGCCGCGTGGGCGTGCGGCGTCCGCCTTTACCCACCGCGGTTTGACCGACCATTTCGCCGCTGGCGCGGCCTTCGCGGCCTTCTCCACTGCGACCCTGAATTTCATCGTTGTGCGGCATGTTGTTGCCCGTAACGCCCTGGGCGCTCATATCGCTGATGGGGCCATCCATGGCGGCCCACCCCAGTCCCTTGTTCATCGAGTCGTTCCATTTGCTGCCCGTGTCTTCCATTTGATTGGTCATGTCCTCTTCGTTCTGCAGCAGTTTGCCCATCATGTCTGTGAGCTTATCAGGCAACGGAGGAGCCGGCACATCATTTTGCGCAACCGGCTCTTCCATGGACCATTTCATGGTATCGGGCTGCTGCATAAGCCACCGCTCTATGTGCGAAGTTTCTTTTTTGGCATCCTCAAGACCGTTGGCTTCGAGCGGCGTGGCGATTTTTATCGCGACCAACTTGAGCGCGTTTTTGGTCATGGCCAGGTCCACCTTCATTTGGGCCAGATCATCCACCAGCGAGGCGGCGGCCTGATCCTGCTCGGTGATGTTGCTCATGTTGGTCAGCGCCTGGTTGAGGAATTTGGACCATTTATCTTCGGCGGCTTTCACCTTGGCCAGTTCGTGTTTGTCGTTGGCATCGTATTGATTGACAGGCTTGCGTGCCAATGCGGCCGTGGCATTAAGCACATCGCGCTGCTGCTTTTCAAATTTTTTGAGCTTCAGCAAAAGCTGCTTCCACGCGGCCTTTTCTTCGTTCGGAAAACGCCCGCCCTGGTGCGATGTTACCGAATCCAGTGGGGTTATATGGTTCGACGCAATGGCCAGCAGAGCCTTGAGTACATTAATGATGTTGACCTGATGGCTGCGCAGTTTGTTGGCAATAAGCGCTACGCCGCCGGTCTGCGAAACGGCCGCCAAATCTCCGGCGCGGGCCACAGCCCCTGTTGCATCGCCATGGCTCAGTACATCCAGCGCTTGACGCACGGTTGCCATGCTCTGCGGAAAATTAAAATGGGCGACCATATCGGTCATCTTTGAGCGCAACTGTCGCTGGCCTGCCTGCACACTGCCGGCCAGCGTATGATCAGCCGATAATGCCAGTTTTTGCAGCAGAAAGGCATCCGCCTGATCGCGCAGCGTGCGCTGCTGCTGCAGCATCAATTCCAGGTCGCGCTCCAGCGCTTCCCAGCGGCTGAGATTTTTGGGAGCAGCAGCCACGGCGGCGGCCAACGTTATTTTGTAGACATGGCCCGTGGTGGTTTGCGGACCTAAGTCCAGCGAATCAACCTGAATATTACGATTATCAGTGGCGGTAAAGCGATACCGTACCACATCGCCTATTTTGTATTGCGACGCGGGCAACTGCAGCATATAGCGAATGGTGGCATTGGTGGCGGGTTTGCCATTGGTGGCATTCTGAATTTGCCAGTTGCGCACCGTGGTAAAGCCTGCAGCCTGCCGGGCCGCCACCTGCAGTTGTAAATCGGTAAGGCCGTAGTCATCCGAGGCGCTGGCCGCAAGGGCTACGCCGCCGCCGGGGCTGGCTGATACATCGCTGTGCGGCACAAATACGTGCACCGCCGGCGGCGCATCGGGTATGGCGGTGGCTGTAAACTGATTATCTCCGACGAGAGCTCCCGCCACCGGGTTTTGCGGAAAACGCTGAAGCGCCCGGCCGCCGGCATCGTTAATAAGCAGATCAAACTTTTGTGTGGCCGCAAGGGTAAAATCGGCGGTAAAGTATTGGCCATCGGTGGTTTTCACCGGTAAAAGTTTTCCATCGGCAAACTCAATAAGCGCCGATGCGCCCAAAAGAGCATGACTGAGCTTTGCGGATATGACAACATGGCTGCCAAGGGGCGCGGCGAAAGAGCCGGCCTCAGCGGTAAGGTTGTCACCGGTAAGGGCGATGTTCTGGGGCTTTTGCGTAGCCAGCGTGTAGGCGGGTGGCGCAACGGCTACATCATACGAGGCCATGGTGATTTTGGGCAGCACATGAATGGCATATTGGCGGCTTTGGGTTCCGCCGGCATCCACCATGTAAGTTACGTCTTCCGCAGCACTCGGCAGTAGGTAACGGTAGGAAGTATTGTTCTCGCCGAACAACGCCATTTGCGCGGTCTCTTTTTTGCCGCTCTTAAATTTAAAGCTGATGGTGGAGCGTACAATTTCATGCGTGGGCGTGCTGATATGAACGGTAAACTCCACCGGCTCGCCGGCCAGCACAGTCTCGTCGCCGGGTGTTACAGAAAGAATCTCGGCAATGCCCTGCCGCGGCACAAACGCCCCCGGCGACGTCAGCACCGCAAAGCCATGCGATATCTGATTGGGAAACAGAGCCGCTAACACCACGGCAATAATGCCGATCACCCCTGCCACCAACCACGGTCGCGTCTGACGCTTCCACGGAACAACTGCCCCAAGATTGTGCGCGGCCAGGCCGGCATCAATTTCGCGAAGCACCGCCGGAATCCAATCGGCTCGCGGGTCGGCCAGAGAACCCAACTCTGTTTGCGAGGCTAGGCGTTGAAGTTCGGCAGCAAGCAACACGGCGTTAATGAGGCGGTTCTCAAGCGGGATGTTGAGTTCGGCCGCGTGCAGTTCTACCCAGCGGGCTATTTGGGCGTAGTCCGGCCGCTGCCACAGCACCTTGTGCAGGTAGCGCCAGTAGGCCAGCGCCATAACCACTGGAATCAGCAGCAGCAACACCCAGCGCAAAGCATGAGGCAAATCAAAGATGCCCGCCGTAAATAAAATAGCCACAACTGCCGGAATTACCACAGCAAAGAACCGGCCAAAAGCCCCGAGGAACCACGCCATGCGAAACTGCCCGCCAGCCGATTCAAGTCGTTGTGCTACGGTATAGAATTCGCCCGGCATGCCTTGTGATGAAGGATTGATGGCACTCATTGCGAACTCCAAAAGCTACGGAGGCTTGGCCCAAGCGCAGCACACCCCTAAAACGCTGCATTGCCGCTTAAAGTATAACATCTTCGGCCTTGCTTTGTTGCCGAAAATCACTTTTTCGGGGCACAAATAAGCCAAGTCCACACAAACCACCCCTGTGTTATATCGTCGCTATTATGGCAGCCGGCTGCGCTTATGCCCTCAAAGACGTGTGAATCCGCCAAACGCGGCCATCAAATTAAAATTCACGAAAAGAGGTTTATCTGTCCGAAAATATTGCACGGCGGCTTTACTTTTTAGCCGCAGCCAGGCAGATGCACTTTTTAACGCCTGGCATTTAGTTACATAACGCGAACCCACTTTCGTGTACCGGCATCGGTTCGCGCAGGAGGCTTTTTATGCGTGCAATTGCTGTCAAAGACCGACTGGTCGAACGCATGCCCGGCGGCTGGACCTACACTCAATTGGCCGACGCCGCCAATGGGGCTCGCCAAGGCTCGCTCGTCCGAAGTGTATGCGACCCTGATGGTAAAGTTCTCGCGCACACGCACGATGTCGAGCAAATAACTGTGTTTCAATCGGGCGAAGGCTACATGGCTGTCGGCAAAGATATTCTCGCAGTAAAGGCCGGATCGGTCGTGGTGGTACCCGCGGGTACCCCACACGGCGTCTGGAACCCCAACGCCAAAAAGCTTGAATACCTGGTATTCTGCCCGGCGCCCGATGTACCGATTCAATATTTACCGCCAAAAGCAGCCGCGGCCATGGATCGCTACCTTCGCCTGTTTCATAATGCCGGCGACATCGCCATTCGG
This sequence comes from Planctomycetota bacterium, assembly GCA_021780285.1. Classification (GTDB taxonomy): domain Bacteria; phylum Planctomycetota; class Phycisphaerae; order WQYP01; family WQYP01; genus JABEVB01. The sequence goes on along the minus strand of JAJXZA010000095.1, from coordinate 2,940 downwards.
ACGACTCCAATCGCTTTTGCCGGCCGCGGTGAGGATATTTAACAGCGCACTTCTGCCGCCCCGAGTCGTTAAACAAGCGAGTACGCCTGCCCTAACCCGATAATTTTTGCGTCATATTCTTTTACGCAGTCTCCCCATTGCGGCCCGAGGCTGGACCGCGTCGTGAGTTATTCCGGGTTTTGTGTGCTCAATGTGTTTTTCTTTCTGGTCTTGGCGTGGCGGCGGATCGAGGCGTCCTGAGGCGTCCTTACCCCGACATCAGGTTTCATGAGGTCTAACACCGCATGGGATAATACATGGCCTCGGCCAGTCGCAAGGGGCTTGAAGTCTGTAGATCCCACGACAGGATGCGGTAGATGATAAGCCGTCCCGTCTTGGCGATCTGACACGGTATTCGCAGCATCAAACTGCGGAATCGTTTGAAATCCAAGCGTAGGATTGCGGGCCTCTCTTCGCGATGGTGTGATTCCCATCTACCCGGCGTAATCGGCAGCAGCAATCCGCACCAGGCTTTGAGCGTCCAAGCGAGAGAATACATTACCATATAAGCCGGGTTGCTGTGCAAATTTTCCAAAGGGTTTCGCATTGCCTGTTTGAAGAAGGAAGGCTCCTGCCGCATCCAGACGGTCAAACGCACTTCATTGATGGTTTCCTGCAGGCGTAGAACATCATCGTCGGTCTTAAAACGCCGGCAGAAGTCTCCGGCGGTGGTGGGATCGGGTAGACGTTGTGCTCCGAGTGCATCCATTACGCCCTCGTTTTTGCGCAGCAATTCCAGGTCTTCAGTGCAACTCTCATCAGCCAGAATGTTGTACGCCAGCGTCAGAGCATGATCACTCTCAAAATAAGGCACATGACGCTTGAGCATACGGATATTGCGGTCAATGGCCTGTGGCAAGCCGACATGCTGTGCCAGCAGGTGCACCGCTCCGATACCGCCGCAGGTGATGGCACAGTCACGCTGGGCTAGCTCATAACGGATGTTGCCGACCCGAAGCATGGGCCGCGGCTGATCTTTCCAGCGTCTGGGGGCCAGGCGATCCCGGATGCGGCGCTTACGCCGGGCCAGCCGTCGATGGGTTATTCATTTTACTTTAAGCATCTCCTTGCATAATCATAATATAGATATTTGTATATACAATACTATACGTTGTGCGGTCAGAATTGAAGTATTTCTCGTGGTGCTGCGGCGCAAATTGAGTATCCCGGCGGCGCTACCGCTGGCTGGGGTGAACCACGCGGCGTAACCGTATGGCTCGTTGTTGGGCGACGTTAAATTTCGCCTCAAATTTTGGCCACTTGCAGTATGTACTATTAGGAAAGGCGGAGCGTTTCGCTTCATATTTCATCCAAAATCAGCGGTAAGGCGAAAAATCGCGCTGGTTTAAGGGCTAGGTGCGTGTTATAGGGCGTTGGTTATCGGGCAATAGAAATAATCAATAGGTGGAAAAAAATATTATCTAATAAGGCTGCCTTAAGTACACCCATAGCTTCGGACGATACTACGAGAGTCGCTCTCCGGCTCGGCATGTGTGGTGCCGAGCCGTGCGAAGTGGTTTGTTAGCCACTCGCAAAACAAAGGAAGGCCATTTGTTGATAGGGGTGTGTTCCATGCAGGTAGATAAACGTTCGAATCGCGGTTTTACCCTCATTGAGTTGCTGGTTGTGATTTCAATTATCGCACTGCTCATTGCGATATTGCTCCCCAGCCTCGCCAAAGCCAAGGAATTGGCTAATCGCAGTGTGTGTTCGGCCAATGTGCGAAGCATTGTGCAGAGCCTCATCATTTATGCGCAGAGCAACAATGGTCAGTTTGCGTCAGTCGAAGCGCCAAGCAGTACAACGTATCAAAATGGCCCCGGCACGCCTACCACCGGCAGCAGTACCAGCGCCGGCGGCGTGGTGGAGAGCTACTACTCCAGTAATACACAGCAGGGTTCTCCGCTGGCTTGTTTGTGGCTGCTCGTGCTGCAGGGTCAAATGACGCCCAAGAATTTCCTGTGTCCGTCTGATCCTGTTGCTACGCAGGCGTCATCGGAGTTTTCGGCCACCAATGCCTATTACTCCAACTTCGGCATGGTCAATGGCGCTGTATCTAACGCGGGCCAGGGCGAGAGCTACTCCATCGCGTTCCCCTGGAATGGCACCGCTACCGCCGGCTGGTGGAACTCCAACGCCACCAGCGACCAGCCCATTGCCAGTGACATGGCTCCCATGACGGGTGCTGGCACCAACAATACGCAGCGCATAACCACCGAAGGGCTTAGCAATACCTATGGCAGCTATATTTACAACTCCGGCAATCATGCTGGCGACGGCCAGAACGTCGGGTTTGGCGATGCCCACGTGGTATGGACCACCAACCCATACGTTGGTCAGAATCAGGACAACATCTTCACCTACGGCTCCACTGCCGGCACCGCGGGTGGCGGTACGGGTATTGGCTCGACTGGCTCATCCGTAACCGCGCCGACCGGTCTGCCCAGCGTACCCCCATACGACACGGTCATGACTCCGGTGCGTGAAGTGGACAATGGTGCCTGGTAAAGCTTCGGCGACATATCCGGCAGCGAAAAATGTATGCGGCTCCAAGCAATGCTTGGGGCCGCTTTCATTTGCATATCCGGCGGCATATGGGCGTGCAATGCAATTGCAACGCTTTCGTTATAAAATTGAGCGATTGCCGTTGTGTGTGCGGCTGTAGCAATTGCAGGAGACACCGGCTATGCGCCAGTCGCTTTTTCGTCATGTTCGGCTGTTTGTGGCAGTGGGTGCGTTTATTGCCCTGTTGGCCGGAACTGTGGCCGCGGCTGAGCCCGCAAAGCCTTCGGTGGCGGTGCTGCCATTTTTAGGCACCGGGCCAGATGCAAAATATCTTGCGACTCAGATGCGATTTGCCGTCTGTAAAAAGCTGTGGCGCAACGGTCAGGTAAAGCGGAT
>JAJXZA010000367.1 GCA_021780285.1 Planctomycetota bacterium | reverse complement strand
AGCCACAATCCCCTGATAGCTCATATCGCTGATATTTCAGCTGCGGAAAGGATATGCCAGAGCTTTCCATCCAAGGCTTATGCTTTGGTACAAAGGTTTTGGCCGGGGCCTCTGACGCTGGTGCTTCCCCGGCGGCTACACGGGGAAGGTGTTATTTGTGAGCGAGCCGTGGCCGGCGGTAACACCGTTGCGGTTCGCTGCCCGGCGCATCCGATGGCGCTGGATATCCTTCGAGCCGTGAATCGCCCGATAGCAGCGCCAAGCGCCAATAGGTCAGGCTTTACGTCCCCGACATCTCCGTCGCATGTAGCCGCCGAGTTTGATGGCATTGTTGAGTTGATTGTTGATGGCGGTGAGTGCCTGGTGGGACTTGAATCTACTGTGCTGGATCTGTCAGGTCTGAAGCCCTCCATTTTGCGACCCGGCGCGATAACCGCCGAAATGCTGGCGCCGATATTAGAAGTAGAGCCGGCGCAACTGACGGCAAACGAGACAACGTTTGCATCGCATGCGATGGGCGAAGCTCTCAAGAGTCCGGGGCTTTTGTGGCGACATTACGCGCCGAAGACCAAGGCCTTTCGCTATGAGGCCTCGCAAGTTCCGGCAATCAGGAACTGGCTCTTGGAGAAAACAAACTTGGCGATAGCGCAGGTGACCATGTCGCATGCAACAGTACTGCCGCATGTCCGAGAGCGTTTTATTATGCCTGCGGAACCGATGCTGTATGCCAGAGAGTTTTATCGCACGCTTCGCCTTGCCGATCGGTGCGGCTGCGATTGCTTGTTTATTGAGATGCCGGCGGCCCAAACCGGTCTTTGGGCTGCGATTTTAGATCGGCTGGGTCGAGCTGCCGAAGCTTGGTCACCGGAGGCCAAGCTATGATGCCACAGCACGGCACGCTAAGTCTATCGGCTTCGGCAATGCGGCATAACATCGAGGCTTTGCGCAAGCGGGTCGGCTCCCGCGTGGAACTGATGGCTACCGTCAAAGCCAATGCGTATGGCCATGGACTTGGGCCGTGCGTTGATATTTTGCTCGGGGCAGGCATCAATTGGTTTTGTGTTTATTCGCTGGAAGAGGCGCGGCAGGTTGCGGCGATGGCGCCCCGGGCGAATGTACTGACGCTTGCTCCGAGTCAAATGGTCGGGAACGAACGACTTGAGCCGTGGCAGTGCGAGTTGCTTCAGTCAGAGAAGATAAGGCTTACGATAAATGATGTACTTTCCGCTGAGGCAATCTCAGAGGCAATGATGCTTGCCGGGGTGGCATCACCGATTTCCGTGCATGTACAGGTGGATACCGGGCTGGTGAGGCAAGGGGCTGCACCGGATCATTTTGAGCAAGTCTGCGAAACTGTGAGTCGGCAAGAAAAGTTGCGGCTGGAGGGTGTTTTTATGCATTTGTCTCATGGCGATGAGCCGGGGCATGTTACGGTAGGTGATCAAATCGGGCTTTTCATCCGCCTGACTGATAAGCTTAAGAAACGTTGGCCGGAACTGTTGCGGCATGCGCAAAATAGCGGCGGTGCATGGCATGGGCTGCAGGATAAGGTGGAACTGGACATGGTGCGTCCCGGCATTGCAATCTATGGGCTGCAACCCTCGGTGGACCATCCGATCGCCGAGCTTAAACCCGTAGCCAGGCTTACTGCACCAATTACAGCCATTCATATGATCGAGCCGGGTTGCGGCGTTGGGTATGGTCACACCTTTGTAGCGAAGCGCCGCTGCCGAATTGCAGTTGTGCCGGTGGGATATGCCGATGGCTATCCCCGGATGCTTGGCAACCGTGCGGTCGCTTCGCTGAATAATCAAACGGTGCCGGTGGTAGGGCGGGTAAGCATGGACCAAGTTACGCTTGATGTTACCGACTTACCGGCCCGCATAGGAGACGAAGTGGTGCTGATAAGCTCGTCGCCTGAAGCGCCGCACGCCACCGATCGGCTGGCGAGCATGTGCGGCACCATTGGCTATGAATTAGCGACGCGTTGGGGCAGTCGGCTGCGGCGAGTGGTTGGGCCTTAAGTGCGCTTTAAGCGTTTATAACGGGGCAAAGTGATGCCGCTGCGATTTTTGATAACACAAAAGCTACAGCCGATTGCTAAAGAATTGCTCCTGCGCCAGGGCGAAGTGACTGAATTTGCTTTGGATCGGCCCATTTCGCCGGAAGAGTTGATAGCGGCGGGGCGGCATTGCCAAGGCATTCTGGCGATGCTGACGGATCGTTTTGATGCTGCCATACTCGATAAACTTTCTGAGTTGCGGGCCATCAGCAACTATGCTGTCGGGTATAATAATATTGATATTAAAGAGTGCAGCCGTCGCGGCATTGGGGTGAGCAATACACCCGAGGTGCTGACCGATGCTTCCGCGGAACTGGCTTGGGCCTTATTGATGGCCACGGCCCGGCGGCTTGGAGAGGCGGAGCAATGCGTGCGGCAGAGAAAATGGTCTGGATGGGGACCCATGCAGTTTTTGGGCAGGCAAGTCACGGGAAAGAATTTGGGAATTGTAGGCGGCGGCCGCATTGGCCAACGTTTGGCCCGCATGGCGACGGGCTTTGACATGAAGGTGGGCTACGTAAGTCGCCAGGCTAAACAGGAGCTTGAACAGCTTGGCGGAGTGCGGATGGAACTTCATGCACTTCTGGCATGGGCTGATTTTGTTTCGCTGCATGTGCCGCTTACCGATGCTACGCATCACATGATTGGGCATGCCGAGCTTGCCTTGATGAAGCCGACGGCGGTACTCATTAACACGGCACGTGGCGCGGTCGTGGATGAAGCGGCATTGATTGAAGCATTAGAGAATAGAACGATTTTCGGGGCCGGGCTGGATGTTTATGAATTTGAGCCTCGAATAGCGGACCGGCTGTTGAAACTGCCAAATACAGTGCTTTTGCCGCACATAGGCAGCGCTACAGTTGAAACACGGACCCGTATGGCTGAACTTGCAGCAGAGAACCTCATTGCGATGGTGCAGGGTCGCCGCCCGCTCTGTCCGGTCAATCTGGAGTTGTGGGAACCGGGTTAAAAGGGCCAACCCGACCGGATAATGGCTCCGATGGTGTTGGCCAGTTGCCGTGCGGCGTCGTGCGAGGTTCTTCGCAGTCGAAGCATGTGTTTGAGTAAGCTGGGGCTGGCAGCCAGGCTGGATGCCAGCTTGAGAAAACTGATGTTGCCGCCTTCGTCGAGCATACGCACAAATTCTTTCGGCATGGCGTCGAAAGCTGTGTCGCTGATGGCCCGCACGCCGAGCCATGGGGTATTGTGCCGCGTGGCATAATCTCGAATGCGTCGGCTTTCCATATCCACCACATTGCAGCCGGTTTTTTGGAATAACTCTTTTTTCTCATCGGGCCGCGCAATGACTTGCTTACTGGTGTACATTTTGCCCAGTTGACATCGTTGTCCGCCCGACATGGCATTGATGAAATCGAGTACGCGGGCGCACTCATGCGAATCCTGATCAATGACAACGTCAGCAATGGCAAGTTCCGGGTCGAGGCCGCCGCCCAGGCCGGCGCTGATAATGCCCGCAAGATGGCAGTGAGCGTATCGGGGCATGACTTCCCCCAGACGCGAGCTTCGAACGCCCAACTGCTCTACTATAATATTTTCGTACCGCGGTGAGCGCACGGCGGCAGGGGTTTCACTGAGCCAATGTTTGACAACCGGTGAAATGGCGTGATGCTCAACGCCAACGGCCGTTACAATCAACAGAAGTTTGGTATGCGATACAACTTTGGTCGTCATAGCGTGTCAACCATACAAAAGCATTTCGCCAAGGCCGGCATGTAGTCGCTACACTGACACATCCACCGTCGCAGATTCCGGCGAGGCATGGGCCGGAAACTGACAACTTCCCACAGAGGCCGATGATTCTAACAAAGAGTTGTGGATTTTGCGAGAAGCAATTTTTGCGCGAGACAGCTAGTGTAGTGTCCCAGAGGAAGATTTACGATATGCACTTCACAGTTTTTTCAAATATTCTGGCCCAAGCGGGCTATCGACGCCGTGTGCTCCGCGAACCATGACGGCCAGCAACTGTAAACGTC
>JAJXZA010000107.1 GCA_021780285.1 Planctomycetota bacterium | reverse complement strand
TTTCGCCCTCGAGCCGATTTTGGCCGGCCACATGGATGATTTGACGCAGGCACTGATGCAATACAACCGGCAGCAACGGCTTGAGTCGCTCGACATTGCCGAAAAAATCGGCGAATAGGCCGCAGCGGGTGCGGCGATTTGGAATTTAAGCATCGCCGGGATTACTATTGGGATCAACCACGGCGCTCGCTTTGTGGATTCGGCCGGGGGCGTGGATGGGGTACGATATGTGGTCGAGGGTTCATTAATTGATGGATGGGGGCAATACGGCGATGATTTGGGCTCTGCCAATTTTTCTGGCGTGACGCGATATTTCATCGTCATAACCCATGTTTTTGTAGTGCAAATGCCGTTTAGTATGATTCGGCATGGCCCGACGCCCGATTTATTGGCAGACCCATGATTTGTGGGTGGGTGTATGTTACTGGTGCGATGTGATGGCTGCGATATAATCTGCAGCAGCGATTATGTAAACCTATGGAGATTTCGGCATGACGCCAAGTACCGCACTACCAGCACCTGCCCGTGAGGCATCCATTCATCGAAAAACCAAAGAAACCGACATTAAGCTCACAATAAACCTTGATGGCAGCGGCAAGGCGGACGTGAATACCGGCGTTGGGTTTTTTGATCACATGCTGCACCATTTGGCGCGGCACGGCATGTTTGACCTGACTGTAACGGCGCGTGGCGACTTGCACATAGATGGTCATCACACTGTGGAAGATGTCGCTTTAGCGCTGGGCGCCGCGATGGACCAGGCGCTGGGCGATAAACGGGGTATCTGCCGCTATGGCTGGGCCAGCGTACCGATGGAAGATGTGCTCGCGAATGTTGCGCTCGATTTGTCGGGCAGGCCGGCGTTTGTGTTTAACGCGATATTTCCAACGCCCAAGATCGGCGACTTTGACGTTGAGCTTATATCAGAAGCGCTGCGCTCGCTGGCCAATACCGCCAAAATGAATTTGCATGTGAACGTGTCATATGGCAACAACAGCCATCATATTGCCGAGGCCGTGTTTAAGGCGTTGGCCAAGTCGTTGCGGCAGGCTATGGCGATGGATGCCAAATCAAGCGATATTCCGAGTACCAAAGGGATATTGTAAGGCGGGAATTAACCACAATCTCGAACACGACTGGCAAGATAAGGATGTCGGGGCAGATTCCCAGGTACGCACTTTCAGGAGGCGTGGCCTGTTAAGGGGCCGCACCTGTTAGTTGCTTCAGAATGATGATGGCGTCTTTGAGGCTGGTATGGCTTGCGGCTTGGTGTAGGAGACGCCGCTGCCGCTGGGTGAAGGCGGTGGGACCGGCTTCATCAAGTTGGTCGGCACCAGTTGCCGCAAAGATGGCGGCTGTAAGTTCGCTGATGTTGCTTTCCTGCTTGGCGCTTACAGCAATGGCGTTGGCGGCGGTCATGGGTGGATGCGGCAGGAGGTCGGCCTTGTTGAAAACGGGGATGAGCACGGCTTGCGAAAAATTGCGCTGCGCCGTGTCGGCTAAGTCTGCCAGCGTAGCTGCACAGTTCTGGGTGGAAGCGTCCACCACAAGCAGGATGACCTCGGCGCTTGCGGCCTGTTGGCGGGTGCGATCAATAGAGACTTGCTCGATGGCATCGGTGGTGGGTCGGTCGCCGGCGGTGTCTATCAAAATGACGGGCATATCAAGAGAGCCACGGACGAGGCGGCCGATGGCATCCACATAATCGCGGGTGGTGCCGGCAAGATCGCTCACGATGCTGGCGGAGCGTCCAAGCATGGCGTTCATGAGGGTAGATTTTCCGGCATTGGGCAGCCCAAAAAACACGATTTTAGGGGGTGTAAAGAAATAGCTTTGCCAGCGCCAGTTGTGAAGCAGCGATTGTGTGGCAAGTGTAAATTGGTGCAGCAGAGCCGCCTCATCTTGAGCGGCAGCGTTGCTGCTAAGCCGCTGGAGCCAGTGGTTGCACCATTGGGTAAGGCCGCTGGTCAGTTGGTTGGCGAGCATTCGCACCGCGGTGCGAGAGGTGGCTACGGCGAGGAGATCGTAGACTTCGGCTTCGATTGTTGAAGGGGCGACCGGTGAGGAGAGCATGGCGGCTGGGGATGTGGGCTGTGGGGCATTGGTTGGGAGTGGGGCAGAGTCAGAATGCCCAACGAGTGCGCGGGTTACAGCGCGTACCACGGCCGGCCCGCCGTGAAGATGCAGTTCAAACAGATTGGGTGCATGGCAAATAAGCAGGCAGTGATCTACCGCAGCGCCGTCGAGCGTTAAATGTACAAGGTGCAGCATGCCGGGCTGCAGAGCCAAAGCATTGTGCCCGGGCACAATGGCATTAATTTGGGCAGCTGCGGCAGGGCCGCTTACTTGAATAACCGCGATGGCGCCCGGCGCATCGGCGGTAAGCCGGTGTACCGCGAGTACGGCGGGCGGTTGGGTCGGCGGAAAAGTGTTGGATGATGCCGCGGTCATATTTATTATCCTAAGCGTGCCGAGTTCGGTAGGCTGCAATGGCTTTGGCCGCCTTTGGTTGTGCGGCGGCCGCAGTCGCTACTGAACGGGGCAAGGCGTTTCAAGTTTGGTTTTAAGATACCGGCCCGTGTGACTGGTCGGGTGCGTGGCGATATCTTCCGGTGTTCCGGTTGCGACAATGGAGCCTCCGCCGGCGCCGCCCTCGGGGCCGAGGTCAATTATCCAATCGGCACATTTGATGACATCGAGATTGTGCTCAATGACAACCACGGTGTTGCCATGATCGGTCAAGCGGTTGAGCACATTAAGCAGGTTGTGAATATCTGCAAAGTGGAGGCCGGTGGTGGGTTCGTCGAGCACATAGAGCGTGTGGCCCGTACCGGGCTTGCCGAGTTCGGAGGCGAGCTTCACGCGCTGGGCCTCTCCGCCGGATAGCGTGGTACTCGATTGCCCAAGCTGCACATAAGAAAGCCCCACGTCGTTGAGGGCTTGGAGCAGCGTTTTAATGGCTGAAAAGCTGTCGAAAAATTGCAGGGCTTCTTCAATGCGCATGGCGAGCACATCGGCGATAGACTTGCCTCGGTACTTTATTTCAAGAGTTTCGCGGTTGTAGCGGGTTCCTTTGCATTCTTCGCACGTGACGAACACATCGGGAAGAAAGTGCATTTCGATGCGCTTGGTGCCCTGGCCCTGGCAGGCCTCGCAGCGTCCGCCTTTGACGTTAAAGCTGAAGCGGCCAAGCTGGTAGCCGCGCATGCGTGCCTCGCGTGTACGTGCGTAGAGTTGTCGGATAAGGTCGAATACGCCCGTGTAGGTGGCCGGGTTGCTGCGGGGCGTGCGACCGATGGGGGACTGGTCAATCTCGATGACTTTGTCAATTTGGGCAATGCCATTGATGCGTTTGTGTTCGCCGGGACGCTCTTTCGAGCTGTAGAGTTCGCGCTTAAGCGCCTTGAGCAGAATGTGGTTTACGAGTGAAGACTTGCCCGAACCAGAAACGCCGGTGACGCAGGTCATAACCCCGAGTGGAAAGTTGACGCTGACATTGCGGAGGTTATTTTCGCGGGCGCCGACGACTTCCAGCACGGCGTCTTTTTTAATGGATCTGCGTTCGGAGGGCAGCGGTATCTGGTATTCGCCGCTGAGGTATTTGGCGGTGATACTGTCGGGGTTGGCAAGCACCTGGGCGACGGTGCCTTCGGCGATGATGCGGCCGCCATGCGAACCGGCGGCGGGGCCGACATCAATAAGCCAATCGGCAGCGCGAATGGTATCTTCATCGTGTTCAACGACAATGGTGGTATTGCCGATGTCGGTAAGATGGCGGAGGGTGCGGATGAGGCGATCATTGTCGCGTTGATGCAGGCCGATGGTTGGCTCATCAAGAACGTAGCAAACGCCGACAAGTCCTGAACCGACCTGGGTGGCCAGGCGAATTCGCTGGGCCTCGCCACCCGAAAGCGTACCGGTTTGCCGGTCGAGGGTAAGGTAGCCGAGGCCGACATCATTCATAAAGCCGAGGCGATTGCGAATTTCTTTCAGAACGGGCGCCGCGATGAGTTGCTGCTCGCTGCCGAGCGTGAGACCGGCGAAAAAATCAATAGCTTGGGCGATGGTAAAGGCTGTGACTTCGCGGATATTTTTGCCACCGACTTTTACACCCAGAGCCTGCGGCCTGAGCCGGTCGCCATGGCAGCTTTCGCAGGGCTGCTCGCTAAGGTATTGGTGCAGCCGCGATTTAACAAACTCGCTGTCGGTGTTTTCCCATCGCCTTTGCAGGTTGGGAATGGCGCCTTCGAAGTAAGGGGTTGCGCGTTTTGTTTTACGGGCTGCGGCCGCAGCTTTCCTTTTTCCATCGGAGCCATAGAGGATGATGTCGCGTGTTTTGGCGGGCAGATCCTTAAAGGGCACATCGTCGGGTACGTTAAATTCGCTGCAGAAGTTGCGCATGAGGCGGTTGTAGTAAATGTTCATACGGCGGCCATTGCGCCGAAATGGCTGTATGGCGCCATCGGCAAGCGAGAGAGTTTTGTCGGGCACAATAAGGTCTGCATCAAATTCGAGTATGTTGCCGAGGCCGTCGCAGGCTTCGCAGGCTCCGTAGGGGCTGTTAAACGAGAAGAGTCGCGGCGAAAGCTCTTCCAGTGAACTTTCGGGATGATCGGGGCAGGCGTAGCGGCTGGAGTAGCTGGTATCCTGCCATTTGCCGGCGACTTCCGCCGATATGATGACCAGACCGTCCGAAAGTTTAAGCGACAGCTCGACGGAATCGGCGAGGCGGCTGCGCACATCGGGTTTTATGACGAGGCGGTCTACGACGGCTTCAAGCGTGTGTTTAGTGTTTTTATCAAGCGTTGGTGCGGCCTTGATTTCGTGGACGGCGCCATCAATTCGACAGCGGATAAAACCCTGGCGGGTCATGGCATCGAGAACTTCGCGGTGAGCGCCCTTTTGGCCGCGCACGAGCGGCGACATAAGCATGATGCGCGTGCCCTCGGGCCTGGCCATGATGTTGTCAACAATTTGCGTGGAAGTTTGCGAAGCAATGGGCTTGCCGCAGGTCCAGCAGTGCGGCACGCCGGTACGGGCGTAGAGCACGCGCAGGTAATCGTAAATTTCGGTGGTGGTGGCCACGGTAGAGCGTGGGTTGCTTGAGCCGCTGCGTTGCTCAATGGCGATGGTGGGAGGCAGGCCTTCAATTTCTTCGCAGTCGGGCTTTTGCATCTGTTCCAAAAACTGCCGGGCATAGGCCGAGAGCGATTCGACATATTTACGCTGTCCCTCGGCATAGATGGTGTCAAAAGCGAGCGAGCTTTTTCCGGACCCTGAAAGCCCGGTGATGACGACGAGTTTATCGCGTGGTATTTCGAGCGAAACATTTTTAAGGTTATGCTCCCTCGCCCCGACTATGCGAATACATTTTAAGGCCATCGGGTTCTCCGAAACTCGATCCACACAGATGCGCTTGTGCCAAGGCGACATCCTGCGTGGAAACGAACCCTGAATTGTAGCGTGGCTGGTTGTGGAGGTTCAACCAGTGCTCGAGTGCAGCGCGGCCGATTTTCCGGGCGGCGTTCGGAGTTCAGTTGTTGCGGCCCGCACACAAGAGGGAGGCTCCCCATTAAGCCAGCGACAAGCCAGCGAGTAAGTGGGGACTGGCAAGGAATATTGTCCTTGGGTTGTCGTGGGTTTAGTCTTGTTTAGACATTAGTTGTACTAAGTGGACATTTATGGACATCAGATATATAATGACTTGTGTTGTACATTTAAAGGGTAGGATTGGCACGTGAAATTAACAGTAAAAGATGCGGCTCATCTGCTAAATGTTTCAGAAAAGAGCATTTACCGGTGGATTAAGCTGGGGGTTATACCGGCGTATCAAATTAATGAGCAATACCGGTTTAATCGAGCCGAACTGCTGGAGTGGGCAACTTCGCGCAAGATTCAGGTATCGCCTGAAATATTTCGCGAAACCGAGGGGTTGGAATCGCCCATACCGCCGCTGAGCGAAGCATTGCGCGACGGGGGTGTGTATTACCGCATCAGCGGCACAAATAAAGAGGCGGTGCTGCGATCGGTGGTGGAGATTATGCGCCTGCCTGATGAGGTTGATCGAGCATTCTTGTATCAGGTATTGCTTGCCCGAGAAGCGCTTGGCTCGACGGGGATTGGCGATGGCATTGCTATTCCGCATGTGCGCAATCCTATTGTGCTGCACCTTGATCGCCCCATGATTACGCTTTGTTTTTTAGAAAATGCGGTTGATTTCGGATCGTTGGACCAGCAGCCGGTGAACGTGCTTTTTACCCTGATAAGCCCGACGGTTCGTGCGCATTTGCAGTTACTCTCGCGGTTGGGGTTTGCGTTGCGCAACGCGGCCTTTAAGGATGCGGTGCGCCGGCAGGCGTCGCGAGATGAAATTCTTGCCACACTCGAGCGGGCCGAGGCTGGCGTTGTTGCCGGCGGCGAGGTTTTGAGCAGTGGAGGCGCTGCAGCGGCAGCCGGTGCAGCGCTGGGTGGCTCAATGTGATGGATGTATCCGCGTGCATGATGAGGCCATGATTCGTGTGTGGATGAATTTGATTTTGCTGGCAGTGGTGCTCTCTGGGCTAAGCGGCGCATGGGGGCTGCTATCCACAGGCAGGCACGCTTGGGGGCAATGGGTGGCCAGTGCATGTATGGCGTTGGCGGGAGTTCTGGGTGTTGGGGCCGGTTTGGCGGCCTTGGCTGGCAATAAAACCTTGGTGATACAGTACCCGGGCGTGTTGCCGGGTATTGCGATGCACTTGAAACTGGACGCGCTGGCGGCATTTTTTTTGGTGCTTATTTTTGTTGTGGGAGCGGCAGCATCCATTTACGGGTTGGGATATTGGCCACAGGCGCGTCGCAGGCGCACGGCTCAGAAATTGCAGTTTGTGTACGGCCTCATGATTGCTGCGATGGCGATGGTGACGCTTGCAGCCGATGCGGTGGTGTTTTTAACGGCGTGGGAAGTGATGGTGGTTGCGGGCTTCTTTTTGATAAGCACGGAAGATGAACGGGCCGACACACGGCAGGCAGGCTGGGTGTATCTGGTGGCGACGCATGTGGGGACGCTGTCGCTGTTTGGGGTCTTTGCCCTGATGCACGCGGCTACGCATTCGTATATGTTGGCGGCCATACCACCGGCCGATGGGGCGGTGGTGCGGCTGTGCATTTTTTTGTTGGCGCTGCTTGGTTTTGGGATAAAGGCGGGCCTGATGCCGCTGCATTTTTGGCTGCCCGGCGCCCACGGGAATGCACCAAGCCATGTATCGGCGACGCTGTCGGGCGTGCTGTTGAAAATGGGTATTTATGGGTTGCTGCGTATTTTGATGTGCCTGCCGCAACCGCCGGCGGCGTGGGGTGTTGTTGTGTTGTCGTTGGGGGCGATGAGCGCTGTTTTTGGCGTTGCCTTTGCGCTGGGGCAGCATGATCTTAAGCGGCTGCTGGCGTATCACAGTATTGAGAACATCGGGATTATTCTTATGGGGCTGGGGGTGGCGCTGATCGGCGTGGCCGAGGGGCATCCGATGTGGGTGCTCTTCGGCATGGCGGGCTGTCTGCTGCATGTTTGGAATCACGGGTTATTTAAGTCGCTGTTGTTTTTGGGCGCTGGGAGCGTGATATCGGCGACCGGCAGTCGCAAGATTGATGCGCTGGGCGGATTGGCACGGCTGATGCCATGGACGGCAGCGCTGTTTCTGCTTGGCGCTTGGGCCATTTGCGGCCTGCCGCCGCTTAATGGGTTCATAAGTGAATTGCTGGTGTATATAGGGGCATTGGTGCCAGCGACGCATGCGGGGGCCGGAGGCTGGGCGGCTGTAAGCCTGGCGGCGGTGGCGTTGGCGGTGGCCGGCGCGCTGGCGTTGGCTTGTTTTGTAAAAGTATACGGGGCTGTGTTTTTAGGAATGCCGCGCAGTAAACAGGCATTGCGGACGCGTGAGGTTAGCCTCGCGATGCGTGTGCCGATGGTTGTGTTGGCGGTGATGTGTCTTGTCATTGGATTGTTTCCGATGGTCGTGCTGACGCCGCTGGAGCATGCGGTGGGTGTATGGGCGTGGCCAATGGGCGGCAGCAAGCGGCTGGCCACAGCGGTTCCGTGGCGCGAGCTAAGCATTGCTGGATTGGCATTGGTGACTGGGGCGGGGTTGATTTGGCTGCTGATGCGGCGAAGCAGCTCTTTGCGATTGCGACGAGCGGAGCCTACCTGGGGATGCGGTTACGTACAGGGGACCGCTCGCATGCAATATACGGCGTCGTCGTTAGCGCAAATGTTGGTGGCAATGCTGCGCTGGGTGCTGCTGCCGGTGCAGCAGGGTGGTGCGCCGGCGGGCATTTTTGCCGGCCGAGCAAGTTTTCATTCTGACGTGCCGGACCTGGTTACCGACCGGCTGTTGTTTAGGTTTTGGCGGTGGCTGCAGTTGCGTTTGCGCCCGATGCGGCGCGTGCATCAGGGGAGTATTCAAAGGTATCTGCTGTACATACTGCTGGTGCTGTTTGTGCTGCTGCTGACGCTGGTGCCGGTGTGGACGATTGTGCGCCACATGCTAGCTCCGTGAAGAAAGGCTTGCGGGCCTTGGCCCGTGAAGTGGATTCGCGATGGTGATGGATTTGATTATTTTGGCAACTTTGCTGGCTGCCGGCAGTGGAGTTCCGGGTGTTTTGATGTCGCGGCGCTCGTCGGCCGGAGAGTGGATCGCAGTTGCCATGATCGTGACGGCGTCGCTGGCGGCGTTAGCGGCGATGGGGCGCCAGTTGGCATTTGCCGCCGCCCCGGCCGGGCTAAGCGAGCCATGGGCGCTACCATGGGGTCGCTTTGCAATCGGGCTTAATGCGATGGGGGTGGTATTTTTAATACCGATTGTGTGCATTTCGTCGCTGGGGGCGATTTATGGCCTTGCCTATTGGCCGCAGGCGCACCACCGGCGCAATGGCAGAAAGTTGCGGTTGTGCTGGGGGTTGCTGACCGCGGCCATGATGCTGATTGTGGTGGCACGTGATGCGGTGCTGTTTTTAATGGTGTGGGAGGTGATGGGGCTGGCGACGTTCTTTCTGATTACTACCAAGGATGAAGATGCGGGTGCTACGGATTCCGGATGGATTTATCTGGTTGCGGCGCACCTGAGCGCATTGGCGCTGATGGGGATGTTCGCGCTTTTACGGGTGGCTACGGGTTCGTTTGCGCTCTGGCCGGTGCTGCCGACGTCCAGCTCATCGGTGCTTGCGGCAGGCATTTTTATTTTGGGCGTGGTGGGTTTTGGGCTTAAGGCGGGCTTTATGCCGCTGCATGTCTGGCTGCCTGGCGCCCACGCCAATGCGCCGAGCCACGTTTCTGCTTTTCTTTCGGGTGTCGGGTTGGCCATGGGTGTGTTTGGCGTGGTGATGGTGAGCGCGCAATGGGCAATGCCGCCGATTTGGTGGGGCGTTTTACTGCTGGTGATCGGAACTGCGACGAGCCTGGGGAGCATTATCTTTGCGCTGGCGCAGAGCGACTATAAAAGACTTTTGGCTTACAGCAGCGTGGAAAATATCGGCATCGTACTGATGGGCATTGGTTTGGCGGTGGTTGGCCGCGCCGTAGGGCAGCCGCTATGGATTTTTCTGGGATTGGGCGGCGCTTTACTGCATATTTTAAATCATAGTTTATTTAAGCCGCTGCTGTTTATGGGAGCGGGCAATATGCTCCATGCGACCGGCACGCGTGAGATTGAGGTGCTTGGCGGCCTGGCCCATCGGATGCCTCGAACCGCCGGTCTTATGGCCCTTGGGTCGGCGGCGATCTGCGGGTTGCCTCCACTCAACGGTTTCATCAGCGAATGGATGATTTACCTGGGGTTGTTCAATTGTGCGTTGGTGCCAGCAGGCATACGGCTTGCGTGGCTGGCATTGGCCGCGCCGGCGTTGGCGGTCGCGGGAACAATGGCGTTGGCGGGGTTTGTTAAGCTCTTTGGGGCGACATTTCTTGGGCTGCCGCGGAGTTCGCAGGCGGCCGAAGCGCATGAGGCCGGCGTTTTGGCGATTGCGCCGATGTGGGTTCTCGCGTTTGGTTGTGTTGTGCTGGGGCTGGCGCCGGCATTGGTGATGGGCCTGTTGGAAAGAGCCATCGCCCGCTGGGATGCCGCTGCTTTTGTGCCGCAGCCAGCTCTGGCGGCTGTGGAGCCGCTGCAGAAGCTGAGCCTGATTTTTGGCGGCCTGACGGCGGCTTTACTGCTGGGGGCTTGGCTGGTCTATCGAGTAAGGCCACGGCCTGGCGCGGCACCGGCAACATGGGGTTGCGGCTACGGAGCGCCGACATCACGAATGCAATTCGGCGCGGGATCATTTGTTCGTATGTTGACTGATGCATATCGGGCCATACTATTGCCGCACCGCAGGAGCGTAAAAGTGCAGGGTTTTGCGCCGGAGACGGCGAGTGCTTCGGTTGAATTTCCGGATACGGTTCTGGACCGAGGTCTTTTGCCGGGGTTTCGTATGGTTGCGCGGCTGGCGGGCAGAGTTCGGCCTTTGCAGTCGCAGCCAGTGGGCGGGTACCTGTTGTATGTGCTCGTTGCGCTGCTGGTGCTGCTGGCAATCGCAGCCTGCTGATGCCAGCGTTGCAGGATACCGACAAGACGCATGCGATGGGGCGTGCCGCTGTAAAAGGGAATACATGAAGTGGCCTTGTCGCTGATAAACATGGTAATGCATCTGGTGCTGCTGGCCGCAGCGCCGCCGTTGATGCTGGGGCTTATACAGCGTACCAAGGCTTTGCTGGCCGGACGCAAAGGGCCGCCGCTGCTGCAGCCCTACTACGACCTGTATAAATTGCTGCGTAAGGGGATTGTATTAAGTAAGACCGCGACATGGATATTCAGAGCGGGGCCGATGGTGACTTTGGTTGCGGTGCTGCTTGGCGGACTGCTGGTTCCGTTTGGGACGTCGGCAGCGCCGCTGCATTTTCAGGGTGACGTGATACTGCTGATTTATGTGCTGGCATTGGCACGGTTTTTTACGAGCTTAGCCGCTTTAGATACGGGCTCGTCCTTTGAAGGCATGGGCGCGGCACGCGAGGTTACCTTTGCGTGCCTTTCGGAAGCGGCGCTTATGTTGGGCTTGTTGGTGCTGATTAAATTTTCGGGTTCGTTAAGTCTCAATACGATGTTGCGTGCTCCGGCGATGCATGCGTTTGCCATGTTGCCGGTCGCTTCGCTTATGCTTGCCGCCGTGGGCATGTTTATTGTACTGCTCGCCGAAAATGCGCGTATTCCCGTGGATGACCCCGCCACACATCTTGAGCTTACGATGATTCATGAAGTAATGGTGTTGGATCATAGCGGCCCGCTGCTGGCACTGGTTAACTATGGTGCGGCCGTAAAACTGTTTGTATTTGCCGCTTTGTTTTTGCATTTTGTGCCGCCTGTACCGTCGGCGTCGCCGGCGCTGAATTGGGCGGTTTTTGCGGCGGAAATGCTTGGGGTGGCTGTGGCGATTGGGTTGGTCGAATCGTTGATGGCCCGGCTGCGACTGACCCATGTGCCGACGCTGCTGGTAGCGGCCAGCTTGCTGTGTGGTTTTGGCTTTATTTTGATGCTGAGGTGAGTGATGACGGGCACGATTAATTCATTGCTGGTGGTGGTACTGCTGGTGAACCTCTTTATGCTTGGCGCCAGCCGCATGCGTGCGCTTATTCATGCGGCGGCATCGCAGGGCGTCATTTTGAGTTTCATGCCGCTGCTGCTGGCGGCGCGACTTGACTGGATTGCCGTGGTGGTTGCCGGGGTGACGATAGGGCTTAAGGGACTTATTATTCCGCGGATTCTGCACAAGGCCCTGCGCGACGCAAAGATTAAACGTGAAGTTGAGCCGCTGATCGGCTTTTTGCCGACCATGCTGCTGGGCGCATTGGGTACGGTGCTCTCTCTGGTGCTGGCGGCGTGCCTGCCGGTGGTGGGGCATCCGGTATCCAATTTGGTAATACCAGTGTCGTTGTCCACGATTTTGACGGGCTTTCTGCTGCTGACCACGCGCGTTAAGGCGATTACGCAGGTGATTGGCTATCTGATTCTGGAAAACGGCATATACATTTTCGGCATGCTGCTTTTGGCGGCGGTTCCATTTCTGGTGGAACTGGGCATTCTGCTGGATTTGTTCGTGGGCATTTTTGTGGTGAGCATCATCATTCATCACATCAATCAGACGTTTTCATCCATGGACACGCGGCAACTTACGGCGCTGAGGGAATAGCTGAATGTTATTTGTTTTGATACTGATTCCGCTGCTGGCTTCGGGCGTCGCGCTTTTGATGCCGTCCGATCGCAGTCGCCCCTGGCTGTTGCCGCCGGTGGCGATAGCGCATTTGGTGTTGACACTGAGTGCAATTGATCGCAATTCGGAAGCTCGGCTTGACGGCTGGTTGTGGCTGGATCCGCCCGGGCGGCTGGTGCTGCTGCTGTTAAGCGTGCTGTTTGTTATATGTGCCGTTTATACGACGGGCTATCTTCGCTATCGGCAAGATCGTTCCAACCGGGTGTTTGTGGCGTGCCTGCTGTTTTTTTTGGCGGCGGGTACATTGGTGGCGATGGCCCAACACCTTGGATTGATGTGGATTGCTCTGGAACTTGCCACGCTCTCGATGGCGCCGCTTATTTATTTTAATCGTACGCCGCGGTCTATTGAGGCGACGTGGAAGTATTTGATGATTGGTTCGGTGGGTATTGCGCTGGCACTGCTGGGGTCGTTTTTTATGGCGTATTCGGCCATGGGCAGCGGGCCACCGTCCCTGCTTTTTGCCGATTTGCTCGCACGGGGTGCAACGCTTAATCATACGTGGGTGCGCATGGCGTTTGTCTTGTTGTTGGTGGGCTATGGCACCAAGATGGGCCTGGCTCCGATGCACACCTGGAAGCCCGATGCGTACGGCGAGGCTCCGGGTGTGGTTGGAGCGCTGCTTGCTGGCGGGCTTACAAGCTGCGCGTTTCTTGCACTGCTCCGTATAAACCATGTGTGCTGTTCTGCAGGCCAGCAAGAGTTCACGAGCCATCTGATGATTTGGATGGGTTTGCTGTCCATGGCGGTGGCGGCGATATTCACCCTCGGCCAGAAGGACATTAAAAGAATGCTGGCATATTCCAGCGTGGAGCACATGGGCATTTTGATGTTGGGCGCTGGGATCGGCGGCATCGCCCTGTTTGGAGCACTGCTTCACATGCTCAACAATGGCCTGACCAAGGGAATGTTATTTTTGTCGGCCGGCAATATCCACCGATCGTACCAGAGCAAAAGTACCGACGACGTGCGCGGCGCCATGCGAAGGCTGCCCCTGTCGGGAACCATTTTCATGCTTGGCTTTTTAGCGATTACCGGGTCGCCGCCGTTTGGGCCATTCGTCAGCGAGTTCACCATTTTAACCGGCGGTCTGCAGTACCATTGGTATTGGATCAGCGCTCTATTTTTATTGCTTTTGCTTGTGGTGTTTGTTGGCATGGGACGAACGGTGCTTACCGTGGTGCAGGGACGGCCTCTGCCCGGCCGGCCGGCATCGGCTTACCGCGATCATCTGCTCACGGGATTGCCGCTGGTGATTTCGCTCGGACTGGTATTGATGATGGGCACGCACATACCCGCTCCGCTGGCTGACATGGTACATCGGGCGGCGACCTTTTTGGAGGTGCACCCATGAGCATGGCGACAACACCTGATACTCCATGGCAGCGGCTGGCGGTGCTGGTCAATGGCAGAGCTTTGCCCAAGTCGGCCGTACCGGAGCTTTCGATTACTGACTTTCAACAGGCGATTTTAGGTGGCGTTGCCCGGCAATGCCGGGTAGCGGCGCTCTTTGGTATGCCGGATCGCACCAGCCCGGATGCACTTTGGCTTTATGTGGTGCTGGCCGATGATGACAGTTCTCGGCTGCGGCTGGGACGAACGCGCATAGGAGACAACTCGTTTCCATCGCTTACGCCTGCGTGCTGGCAGGTTCATCTATTTGAGCGGGAAATCGCCGAGCAGTTTGGCCGCGTGCCGGTGGGGCACCCGTGGCTCAAGCCGGTGCGTTTTCATCGCAGCTATCAGCCGGGGCGCGACGCATGGAACCGTCCGGCGGAAGCCGAGATCGCGGCGGGCGTGATGGACTTTTATCAGGTGAAGGGCGATCAAATTCACGAAGTGGCGGTTGGCCCGGTGCATGCGGGCATTATTGAGCCGGGACATTTTCGGTTTCAATGCGATGGCGAAAACGTGCTGCATCTGGAAATCGCATTGGGTTATCAGCATCGCGGCGGGGAACGAGCTTTGGCGGCGGGTCCGGGGCCGCGCAGCATACATTATGCAGAGACGTTGGCAGGCGATTCGACCATAGGCCACGCCACGGCATATTGCCAGGCGGTGGAGGCATTGGGGGGTATACAAAAATCTGCCCGGGCGCAGAGCCTGCGGGCGACAGCGCTGGAACTGGAGCGGCTTGCCAATCATGTGGGCGACCTGGGGGCTTTAAGCGGCGATGTGGGCTTTACCTCAACGCAGGCGTTTTGCGGCCGACTGCGCGGCGAGTTTTTAAACATGACGGCGGTGCTTTGCGGCAGCCGGTTTGGCCGCGGACTGCTTTGCCCCGGTGGGGTGCGGTTTGCCCCGGATGTTTCAGCCATTGATGCACTGCGCCGCTCACTGGTGCGTGCGGAGGCAGAGACCCGCCAAGCCGTGGAGTTGCTTTGGAACTCTTCATCGGTGATGGCTCGCTTTGTTGATACCGGCGTGGTTCCGCGGCAGTTGGCGATTGACCTGGGAATGGTTGGACCGGCGGCCCGTGCCTGCGGCTTAAACCGTGACGCGCGGCAGAATCATCCTTCGGGTTTGTTTCGATTTACGCATATTCCGGTGGCCACCTGGGAGAGCGGCGATGTTTTTGCGCGGGCGTATGTTCGGTTCCTTGAAGTTCAGAGATCATGTGAGTTTGTTTGTCAACAGCTTGATTCATTACCAAGCGGAGCTGTTCGCAGCCCGCTGGCTCCATTGGCGGCCGATTCGCTGGCGGTGGCGCTTGTGGAGGCTTGGCGCGGCGAGGTATGCCATGTGGTACTTACTGATGAACAGGGATGTTTTGAACGCTACAAAGTCGTGGACCCCTCGTTTCATAACTGGGCGGCGGTGGCGATGGCCCTGCGCGGCGGGCAGATATCTGACTTTCCGTTGTGCAACAAGAGTTTTAATCTTTCTTACTGTGGCCACGATTTATAGAGCCAGCCAGGCTGGCCGGAGGTGCTGTGATGTTCGACATTTTAGCTGCCCGTTGGAAACAGGGCGCCCGCACCATGGGCTATCCCGATGCGGCTCCTCCGGAACTGCCGGGGCATTTTAGAGGGCGGCCGATTTTTGATATCTCGCGTTGTCCGTCGGGTTGCGACGCATGCGCCAAGGCTTGCCCGACGCAGGCCATTGGCGCGGAGGGGGGCAAGATTACGCTTGATCTGGGGCGATGTTTATTTTGCACCGACTGCGCTGAGGCGTGTCCACAGAACGCCGTCAGGTATTCGCGCGACTACCGCCTGGCAGTGCGGCAGCGCGAGAATATGGTCTTGCGGCCAGAGCAGGAATTGGCGCTTGCCGCCCAATTAAATGAAAAGTTGCGATCGCTTTTTGGCCGGTCGCTGCGGCTGCGACAAGTTAGCGCCGGTGGCTGCAATGCCTGTGAGGCTGATGTAAATGTTTTGACAACCATAGGCTGGGATCTAAGCCGCTTTGGCATAGACTTTGTGGCTTCGCCGCGTCATGCAGATGGGCTGTTGATAACCGGAGCGGTGTCAAATAACATGCTCGCGGCGCTGCGTAAAACATATGATGCGGTTCCTGATCCTAAAATAGTTATTGCGGTGGGGGCGTGCGCCATTTCGGGCGGGCCTTATATCAATCACGCGGAGGTTGGCAATGGCGTGCCTGCGGAAATTCCCGTTGACTTGTACATACCCGGGTGTCCGCCGCATCCTCTGACCATTTTAGATGGCCTGCTGCGGCTGCTTGGACGATTAGCCGAACGTTGATGTTTTGCGGCGTGTGGGCCAATCAAGCTGGCTCCGGGGAACCGGTTATATTCAACTGCACCAGTTGGTGCGATGCGGTTTCACCGCAGATGCCGCGCATCGGCAGGGGGCTTACCGGAGGCTCGCTGAGTCGGTGGATGCCTCCAAAGCGAAGTCGAACCGCCCAGCCAAAAGTGCGGCGGATGGTTTGAATGAGTCCCATCATTCCAAAAAGCTGCACCACTGCAGGCTTCATCGAAACCCGGGTGCGGCTGCGCACCAGTGCCACAAGCAGCCAGAGGGGATTATAAAAATAGAGATAGGCCGCCATCAGATTAAGCTGTTTGCGCCATGGATACTTATGATTTGAGG